>JADJOB010000002.1:707500-1007500 GCA_016714025.1 Saprospiraceae bacterium
ATAAAGGATTCCTATAAGCTCGCGCGTGAGCATCAAGTAAAAGCCAACTTTATTGATGAAATTCCAATTCACAAATCAAAACAGGTGAATGGAATGCTTTATAATTTGGAAGGGCCTACTGCTTCTTCTTTTCAATTCTATCTTACGGATTCAACCAAGCACTTCTTGCGTGCATCACTGTATTTTAATGCACAAACCAGGCAAGATTCTCTGCAACCAATCATCGAGTTTGTAAAAAAAGACCTAATGACTATTATAAATTCCTTTGAGTGGCGTTATTGAATTCTATAACTCAATCCAATATTCAATCCAATGAAAACATATTTTTGACTGATTGGGTTTTCAGTATTTGATAATGAATGCAAATAATATCTCATGGATGGTTCTAACAATAATAGAATCCGCTCATTGTACTTATAATTTAAACCAACACTGGTTATTAAACTAAACCCTGCATTTTTTCTAAAGAAGGAAACACCCGCTTCTTCTCCATTTTTGAGGTCATATACATTTTTAATATCTTCCTTGTAAATTTTACCGCTTTGGCTTGACCAAAGATTTAAACCTATTCCACCATTAAGAGAAAGAATAAAGTCTTTCAGGTCTTTTTCAAAACCAATCGTAATTGGTAAATCCAGGTAATTGTATTGATTGTAAATTTTATCAAGAATTACTTTCTCTTCAACCTGGGTACTTACTACATTTCCATCTTTGTCCTTTATTTCTTTGGTAATTTTTTGACGTTCTTTAACAAAATCGAAACGTTCCTTATTTTTAGCATAAGCTATTCCGCCCCGGAAAGTCAATCCATTGGCTGCTACAAAAGATCCGCGTACTCCAATGCTATAAGACATGATTGGTTTTTCTGAGTTCGATCGCTCAATAGCATATTTAACTAAAGCAGGGTCATTTGTACTTAAAGTACGGTTTGCCAATTCAGGTGAAAAGTAAACATCCATAAAAAAGTGTGGTTTCCTGCTTTTATAAACATTACATCCATCCAGCACACTGGACGCTTTGCTATCTGTATTTGGAATTAAAGATTCTTCACTACTTTTTTTATAATCCTGTAAAATTGGATCAGAATAAACAGCACTATTAGGTCCCGAAACTAGCGTTTCTAAAAAGACTGGATCTGTTGATGCGGTTAAATTTTGCGCAGTATAGGCTGATTCTGTTTGCGTGTTGACATTGGTGGATTTTGACTCTGATTCACTTGACAAACCTGAAGGCGTTTCATGATTCGTTAATTTATTCTGTTCAACACGTCCGGAATGATTTTCTGAAATGAAATTGCTTGTAGAAATGCTTTTTGTTTGACCTGCTATCTTTGTATTGATCTGTTTCCTTTCATTAAGATTTAAATCTTTAATCTCTAGAGAAGCTTTATTTGTGTTTGTAGAAAGCGCAAGAGAAGAATAATCAACTGCTTCAGGAATCATTGGAAGATCCTTGTTACGTTGCTGTTCTTGTTTTTGGAATTTCAACCACTTTGTAACGATATATGTTCCGGCTCCAATAACCATAAAAACAATGAGAGTAGACAATAAGATCGTCCACCAGCTGCCCAATAAATGAGGTCTGCGTTTATCTTCATCGAGTTTTTTGGCTATAGTTTCCCAAACGTGCGGATTCACCTGCATTTCAAAATTTTGAAGTTTCTTTTGAAATAGTTTATCCATCCAGCCCGAATTTATCATATAGTAGTTTTTTGAAGCTTTAATAATTTATCTTGTAATACTTTCCTTGCCTTAACTAATTGAGATCTTGAAGTGCTTTCCTCAATTTTTAAGCTTTCGCTTATTTCTTTATGAGAATAACCTTCTATAGCATATAGATTAAAGACCATCCGATATCCATCCGGTAATTCATTAATCAGCCCGAGTAATTCCCGTTCACTCATGCTATCAATTGCTTCAGGATCTTCAAACGTTTCCGGAAGCTCATCACCCACGGAGTATTCATTTTGAAAACTCTTCCGATGACAATTTTTTATAGCATTATTGATCATGATTCTCCGGATCCATTGCTCGAATGGACCTTCAAATTTATATTGTTCCAGGTTGGTAAATACTTTTATAAAGCCATCCTGTAAGAGGTCTTCCGCTTCCATCAAATGTCTTGAATAGCGGCTACAGACCGCCAACATTTTCCCTGAATAGCGATCAAACAATGCCTTCTGACTGATGCGATCTCCCTTTAGGCAACCTTGTATGATCTGTTCTATTTCCACGAGACCACTAGCTTTATGTTAAGACGCTCTTTCTATTCAAAACGCTGCTTTAAAAGTATTTAATCCTAATAATCAATTAGTTAGCGCTTTCCTTACTAAGAAATTCCTCCAAAATACGGTTAAATTCAACTGGTTTTTCCATCATGGGAGCATGTCCGCAGGAATCAAGGAAAAATAAGCTGGAATTCGGAATCAACTCCTTAAACTTCTCAGCTACAAATGGCGGTGTAACTCCATCGTTTTTACCCCAAATCAATAAAGTGGGGGCATGAATATTTTGCAGCTTATCCCCTAAGTTGTGCCGAATCGCTGATTTGGCAGTGGCTATTACCCGAATTGCTTTGCCGCGATCATTTACTATATCATATACTTCATCCACCAACTCTTTAGTTGCCACCCTTGGATCAAAAAACGTCTCCTCGGTCTTATTCTTAATATATTCGTAATCTCCACGTTTAGGGAAACTGCTTCCCATTCCACTTTCAAACAAACCAGAACTTCCGGTTAAAGTGATTGTATTGATCCTTTCGGAATCGGCAAGGGCATATAATAAGGCAATATGACCCCCTAAACTGTTTCCAACCAGGTTGAGCTTTTCAAACTTTTTAAATTTGACAAAATCCAATACATGCTCAACCAATCCATTTAAAGATGCTTTAAAAATAGGAAGTTCGTAAATCGGTAAAATGGGAATAATTACATTATATCTGTCCTTAAAATGATTGAGAATCCCTTCAAAATTACTTAAAGCACCAAAAAGACCATGCAAAAGCATGAGATTAGGACCTGAAGTGTTTGTCTCTATATATTTAAATTTATCCTCTTCTATTAATTTAAATTCCATATAATGCTTAAGGTTCCGACAAAAATAATCTAATTCCAATAATAATGAAATGCAATTTATCTATTTCACTGAGCTGCCAGCATTCGAAACTATACTTAAAAAATTAATACTGACCAATAATAATACAATTCCGGTCAATTGATGTAATGAACCCAACCAAAGTGGAACTGACCCATGACTGTTTATTAAAGTAAATATTCCCAATAAAATTTGCACAACAACTAAAAATAAAATGGGATATAATTTACTCCTGAATTTAAGGTGATATCTATAAAGTATTAACAGCATTAGAACAAAAATAATATAGGCAATCAATCTGTGAAAAAATTGAATGATTACAGGTGCAGTATGTGATATTTCATACTCAGAAAATAAAAAATTTGAATAATTTGAAAACTGAAAAATTTCTTTAGGAAACCATTGACCTAATAATAAAGGCCATTCAGGTGCTACCAATGCAGCTTTCATCCCAGCCATAATTCCCCCTATATAAATTTGAAAAAATATTAAAGCTGAAAAAATTACAGGTAAATTAAATAAAGTTTTAAATACTTTCCATTTAATTTGATTGCCTTCAACAAACAGAATGGTTGAATAAATATAACTCAGTAACACCACGGCAACACCTAAGTGAAATGACAATTTATATGCATTGACCCATGGATAACTTACTAATCCGCTTGCAACCATAATCCATCCTAAAGAAGCAACTAAAATTGCCAGAATAAAAATCACAAGCACTTTGATTTTTAATTGTGTACTCAGTAAATTCTTAAATAAAAAATAGCAAAGAGGTAAAATAAATACGAGACCCATTAAACGTGCCCAAAGCCGGTGAAAATACTCCCAAAAGAAAATAAATTTAAAACGCTCCAGATCCATCCACGCATTTACTTTGGTATATTGGGGCGTTTGCTTATATAAATCGAAATAGTAAGTCCATTGTTCTTCGCTCAGTGGATACCAAATTCCGGTTATGATATCCCAACGGGTGATACTTAAGCCACTACCGGTCAGCCTGGTAATGCCTCCCAAAATAATTTGGATTAACACAAGCACTAAGCCAGCCCATAGCCATTGTAAAATAAATTTATTGTTTTTAGGCATTTCCACCGTACAAAATTGAGTATTTCTAAGCGGTTTTTCTTCAATTAAATTTTCCCCTTCTTATATATCTTTATTTAAATATAAACTATAAGATAAAAATGAATAAGGCTCTGTTAAAATGTTAATTGGTTCCCCTTTTCAGGTTTTAAACATTTTTTAAACAAGTTTTTAATCAAACTAAATAAATGATTCAGAAGGATTAAAGAAGTTTCAATAAAAATGTTTAAAAAGTAATTGTTTAAAACGGGCTTATAAGAAAATGTTTAAAACTTACGATAAAACCAATCTTTATTCACAATTGAAATAAAAAAAAGATATAATTGAGGTAAAAAAGAGGAACTTATTAAAAAAAGGAGCCCAAATGTTTAAAAACGAAACGAAAGCTTGCGAAAAAATAGATTTTTAAATATTGATAAACAGAAGATTAAGCTTTACAATTAAAATATATGTTTATAAAATAATTATGAGAGTTTTAATTCAACGGGTTCTTTCAGCATCCATATGGATAGAAGGAACTAAATATTCTGAGATTCAAAAAGGACTGCTGGTTTTTTTGGGGATTGGCCAAAACGAACAACAAATGGATGTAGATTGGTTGGTAAATAAAATTTGCAATTTGCGAATTTTTTCAGACGAAAAGGATCAGATGAATTTATCAGTTATTGATATCAATGGAGCCATTTTGTTAGTAAGCCAATTTACTTTATTTGCGAGTACTAAAAAAGGGAACAGGCCCGGATTTACTACAGCAGCAATCCCTTCAGAAGCAACTAATTGGTATTTAGCTTTTATAAAAGCACTCGAACTAGCAAGCCATAAAGAAATTAAAACAGGGGTATTTGGAGCTGATATGAAAATTGAATTGATCAATGATGGTCCAGTGACTATTTTTATAGATTCTAAACAACGGGAATAAATGAAATCAGAACAAGAACTTGTAGATAAGTGGATTCAAAATTTGGGTGTTCGGTATTTTAATGAAACGACAAATACTTTGTTATTAATGGAAGAAGTTGGGGAATTCACCAGACTTATTGCCAGAAAGTATGGAGAACAATCATTTAAAAAAACAGAATCAGAGATTGATATAAACTCACAACTGGAAGATGAACTTTCAGACATCTTATTTGTGGTGATCTGTCTTGCAAATCAATTGAATATTGACCTGGATCAAGCATTTAAGAAAAATATGCTTAAAAAAACAACTCGAGACAACAAGCGGCATTCTGAAAATCCTAAACTTAAAAATTGAAAAAAGCGAGTTTTTATTGCGCCATTGTGTTCTTGTCGGGATGTTGTGTTTTCGCATTCTTAGCTTACCTGATCGTTCCAGACCAAAGCAGGTTTGCCAATAATCAAATTCCAGAATTTTCTTTGATGAATCCAGGCCAAACATATTGTTTGAATAAGCAATTGATAACCGAATCAGACCAAGGATTGGTAGATAGATTCTTCAATGGAAGCAGGTCAGTTTATAAAAACCAGGTCGTTGAATTCAAACAAAACGAACAAACTATTTGCTCCTGTTTTTGGTTTGGTACTGACAAGTTTGGCAGAGATGTCTTAAGCCGAATAGTAGTCGGACTGCGCTATACCTTGATTATAGGATTCGCTTCGGTAGTTTTGTCATTAATCATTGGTTTGGTTTTGGGTGGATTGGCAGGATTTTTTGGTGGAAAGACGGATGCATTCATTTCAATTTTAATAAATGTATTTTGGTCATTACCCACTATTTTATTGGCATTTGCTATCATTTTAAGCTTTGGAAGATCTTTTAGTTCAATTTTTATTGCAATAGCACTTACCATGTGGGGAGATGTAGCCAGACTGGTTCGGGCTCAGGTACTGTATTATAAGGAGATGTTATTTGTTCAAGCCTCAAAGGCCATGGGATTTTCTGAACTTCGGATCTTATTTAAGCATATAATACCCAATTTAATGGGACCGGTATGGGTAAGCGCTGCCGGAAACTTTGCTTTGGCCGTTTTATTAGAATCGGGACTGTCCTTTTTAGGATTTGGACTTCAGCCACCCATTCCCAGCCTTGGAAATATACTTCAGGAACAATATTCGTATGCTATCTCAGGGAAACCCTTATTGGCATTGATTCCTTCGATTGTTGTAGTTTTGCTGATTCTGTCTTTTCAGGTGATAACCGCTCATCTGCGGGATTTAACCGATGTCAGAATGCAAGAAATAAGATGAGCCGGGAAGAAGCAATTTTAACTAAAATGGAAAATGAGCTGAGTTTAAAACAGCTTCAGATTACCTCATTATTAAATATTACCCAGGCGATTAACGAAAACCTTCCCCAGGAGGAACTTTTCAATATGTATAAAAGTTTTTTAACCTGGGAACTCAGCATTGAGCGTTTGGCACTTTTTATCAGAGAAGATGATAACTGGCAACTCGTAGTTACACATGATTTAGATCCGGAATTAGACTTAGCCGGTTTACCCCAATTGTTTATTAAATACAATCGATTACACACAATTAAAAAAACGGATAATGCCAAACTACAGGGATTTGAATTTATTATTCCAGTCTATCATAAAACGGAACCCATTGCGTATTCGTTAATAAGTGGTGTAAAAAGAGGAGATCAGATTTTTAATAATATTCAATTTATTACATCCATCACAAATATTGTTGCAGTAGCAATTGAAAACAAACGATTGGTAAGAAAACAGATCGTACAAGAAAAAGAATGGGAGCTGGCAAAAGAGGTAACCCAAATGCTGATTCCGGAACAAATGCCATGTGGAGCCAACTTTTCTTTGGCCAATGTTTACAGACCTCATTACAAAGTTGGAGGGGACTATATTGATTACTTATGGTTTTCCGAACATAAAATTTGTTTTTGCATTGCAGATGTATCTGGAAAAGGAATTGCGGCGGCCATGATCATGGCAAATTTTCAAGCCTTGTTGCAAAATCTGGGTCAACAATACAAAGATCTTGAAACCCTGGTTATGGTTTTAAACCAAGCGGTTATGAGAATTACAAAAGGAGAAAAATATCTAACTTTTTTTATTGCGGTGGCAGATTTAAAAAATAAGAAATTGTATTATGTCAACGCTGGCCACATACCACCCGTTTTATTTCAAGATGAAAAATTTATTGACCTAAAGGCAACGACAACCATCATCGGTCATTTTGATCAATTACCAGAAATACATGAAGGAATTATAGATTTAAAAGAAAATACGATATTGGTCGCATTTACCGATGGATTAATCGATTTAAAGAACAGCTTAGGGATAAATTTTACTGAAGACATGTTGCGCAGTTATATCTTAGAACATCGAAATGCACCCGCCAAAGAAATGTGTAATTCCATTATGGACTATATAACAGATTTTAAAGGAAAAGAAGAAATTCCTGATGATATTGCTCTGGTTACGTTTAAATTTTCAGAAACATGAAGAAAAAATTTGTAGCTATACTTTTGGCAGTTGTAGCTGGCGGATTTGGAGCCCATAAATTTTATCTACGGCAGCCGGAATTGGGTATATCTTATATAGCACTTTTTATATGGTTGGGTCGTTTTGCAGGAATGCCATTGACCGCGTTTTTAGGTTGGTACGATGCGTATAAACTTTTGACCATGGACAATGCTGAATTTGATAGACGGTACAACAGTTATTTTTTCAGAGATCGATTTGGCAGAAGACTTGAAAAATCCAAAGAGCGGACCATTAATCGCGGGGGTCGCTACATTATGATTGATGATGAATCACCAAAAAGTACCAGGAATTATCCAACCGTAATGAATTTTAAAAAACGAAAAGAAGCGGAAAACCTCAAACAGTCCGGAATAAAAAAATTTAAAGATTTTGACACAAAAGGTGCTATTGCGGATTTTAATTTGGCATTGGAAACAAGCCCCGATGATTTTGCCATTCACTTTAATATTGCATGTGCATATTCTTTAGAAGAAAAAGCAAAGGAGGCTTTTACACATCTGGATTTGGCAGTGGCAAATGGATTTAAGGCTTATGAAAAAATATTAAACCACGAAGCCCTGGCGTATATTCGTGTTTTGTCAGTATTTGAAGGTTTTAAAAAGAATCAATTCCGTTTAAATGAGCAATTGAAAATGCAACTTCAAAATAGTTTGCAAGAAGAACAGGTAAAACAAGAAGAGCAATTTGTATTAGCAAATAAAGTACCGATCGAATTAATAAAAGATAAATGATAGCACTCAATTTTTTAGATAAGAATTTAACTGCGTTTTCGTTTAAAGACGTTGCTGGAACCGCAAAAAAGTATCTTCAACAAACAGGATTTACAGAAGCAATCGTTTTAGAGGGCCAACATTTTGAAGGAATGATTTCGAAAGAGGATTTGTTTGAAAACGACGAAAAAACTCTTTTAAAAGAAATCCCATGCCAAATTCACGATTCCGTTGGACCACAGAGTCATTTTTTTGAGATTTGGACCCGGATCGTTGAAAACCACTTAAGTTGCATAGCGGTTGTTAATGATCATGATGAGTTTATTGGGATTATTTCCAAGCAAAGTCTCATTCAATTTTATGGCCAGTGTTTTGCAATGACTGAACCAGGCTGCATTATTGTTTTAAGCCAGCGGAGAATGGATTATTCCTTAAGTAAAATTGCACGAATAATAGAAGAACAAGATTGTAATGTATTAGGTACGTTTGTGAGCGATGCATCTGATGCTGGAAGTTTATTTATAACTCTAAAATTAAATTGTCAGGATGCTCAAGGCATCGTTAGCTCGTTTCAGCGATATGGCATTGAAGTAGTTGAACTATTTTCGGAAGAGCGATTTAATGATCCTATGCAGGAGCGATTTAATATGTTGATGAGTTATTTAAATCTGTAATTATTTTTAGGCTACTCATAATTCTCCTTTTTGTATTCCTTAATCTAAAAGGAATTTCCCAAAAATTTGATACACTGGTTATCCAGGGATTTGAATTTAATGGTTTGAAAAAAACCAAGGAATGGTATATCAGAAGGGAGCTCCGGTTTAACGATGGAGATAAAATTCTTCAAGATGAAGTAATTCAAACCATGGAGCTGATTACATCAGATTTAAGAAAGACGAATTTATTTTTAAAAATAGAAGTTTATCCGATTTATTTATTTGAAGAAACCGGTGGGGTCCGCTTTAAGGTTGTCTTGCAGGAAAACTGGTATATTTATCCTTCGGTTATATTTGAAATTTCTGACCCGGATTTTAATGTTTGGTGGAACGAACACAATCGGTCATTGAAACGGGTAAATTATGGTCTTGGCTTAAATCATGTAAACTTTACGGGTGTTAGAGATCAATTTAAATTCAAATTGCAAGGAGGTTATTTACGAAAGTTACAATTCTTATACAATCGCCCAGCGCTATTTTCCAATTCTAAATTTGGACTGTATTCTGCTTTAAATTATATTGAGCACAAAGAAATACCTATTCAAATCAAAAACAACAAAGCTGTTTACAAGAAAATTGGCGATACTAAAATTTATTTTAATAAAGAAGTGGTTCTTGGTTTAAATTATAAGCAAAATAAATTTTGGAATTACACATTTGAAGTTCATTATTTTAATAACAAGCTTAATAAACAACTTGCGGTGGAATATCCAGACTATTTATTGACAGGAGATCATTTACAAAATTTTAGTCTTGGAATTGCAACAGCAAGTTTTTTTGATATGGATCATATTTTAAGACCAACACGAGGCTTGCAATTAAACTGGGCGATTAAGAAAGCCGGATTATTAAAGCAAGAGGATTTAAACTATTTTAATTTTGTTCAATCAATTAAAGCCTGTAAAAAATTATTTAATCATTGTTATATACAGACTAATATTACAGGAGAACTTGCATTAGTCCGGAAGAAAAAACCATTAAATATCTATAAAGGATATGATTATAATGATACGGGGATTTCAGGTTATGAATTTTATAGTATTGATGGATTGGATTTTATTTACAATCACAACGAGTTCAGATATTTTATAGGTTCATATACAACGGATTTTTTTAAAAGAGTCTTACGAATTAATAGTTTTTTAATAAAGACTGATTTGGATCTTAGTTTACAAGTCAATACGGCCTATGTAAATGACCCGTTTTATTTTCAATCCAATGATTTAACCAATAAAATTTTGTTTAGTCTGGGTCCAGGACTTAACTTTACAATCAATGAAGTTTTTCAGTTTAATCTTAATTACAGTGTGAACCATTTGAAGGAAGACGGAATCTATTTTCATACAAGAAAGGCATTTTGATGAAAGTACTATTGTTTGGACAGAAAATTAAAGAAGACGATATATCAAATATCCAGTCTTTACTTCACCATTTGGCAGGAGCCAGAGCGGAAATTTACATAAAGGATAGTTTTCTTGAGCAATGCGAAGAAATGGGTATAAAACCGACTGGCCTTTCTACTTGGAATGATTACCAGGATGTGCTGCGGTTGAAGCCTGATTGCATGATTACCTTGGGTGGAGATGGTACCATCTTGAATGCCCTGACATTTATTAGAGAAAGCCGAATACCTATTTTAGGAATAAATTTGGGGAGATTGGGCTTTTTGGCTAGTATTGAAAAACGATTGATCGCAGATGCCGTACATAATTTGATGAACGGAATGTATGAATTGGATGAAAGAACCCTGATTCAATTGGAATGCAACGTGCCACTTTTCGGAGAAACTCCATTTGCGCTGAATGATTTTTCTATTTTAAAGAGGGACAACTCTTCCATGATTACGATTCATACCTATGTCAATGGCGATTTTTTAAATTCCTATTGGGCTGATGGATTGATCATTGCAACACCCACAGGATCTACCGGGTATTCATTATCCTGTGGAGGTCCGATCTTGTTTCCACAAGCCCAAAATCTTATAATTACACCAGTTGCACCCCATAATTTGAATGTACGGCCGGTGGTGTTGCCGGATGATGCGATTCTTAGTTTTGAAGTGGAAGGACGAACGGATAATTTTCTATGCACGCTTGACTCAAGATATGAAGTTATAACTGCGGACTATCAGCTAGGAATTAGAAAGTGTGACTTTTCCATACGCTTAATTCAACTGCAACCATCAAGTTTTTTGAAAACAATGCACGATAAATTAAACTGGGGTTTAGATCAACGCAATTAAGATGAAAATTCAATTTAGCCGGGAACACAAAGTCTATACATGTGATTTAAACCAGGGCATTGATTTGTCTATATCATATAAAGAGGGCCCCCAGCAAGTGAATTGCTTTTATGCCAATTTATTTAGCAGTCAGGCAGTAAAACAAGGCGATTTTATAGGTTCTGTAAAGGAAGGAGGTCCGGTAAACTTTTTTAACACCTTTATAAATATACACGGTGGCGGAACTCACACAGAAGGGGTTGGTCATATTTCAAAAGAACGTCATTCTGTGAATCAAATCATGAATCAGTTTTTTGGAATAGCCTATTTGGTATCTATTTATCCAACGAAAACAGAGAATGGGGATCGAATCATTCAAGCAGAAAGCCTGGAACGATTTTTAGAGGATATTGACCTCCCTGAATTTTTAATTATCCGAACACTTCCAAATGATATTTCAAAAACGAAACAGCATTATTCTGGAACCAATCCACCCTATTTATCCAAAGAAGCCGTAGATTTTATCGTATCAAAGCAAGTTAAACATTTATTGATAGATCTTCCCTCAGTAGACCGAGAACAAGATGGTGGGAAATTGGCGGCACATCATTGCTTTTGGGAAGGGAATCGAGCTTTAAATTGCAGTATCACTGAATTGATTTATATACCGGATCATCTGGAGGATAACTATTATTTAATTAATTTGCAGCTTGCTTCAATGGAACAAGATGCAGTCCCTTCAAGACCATTATTGTTTCGATTGGAAGAACTCGTATGATCACGAATTATAAACAAATCGGCAGCAAGGTTTTTTCCAGATTTAAAAATATTCCGGAAAAGGCATTTTATGATTATTATTATTTTTACCAGCATCATTTTGATCAAATTGTAAAACTGGAATACGATGAGTATGTCGAAATAAAATTCAATTACATAGAAGCCTTATATAAACTAGATAAATACAGCTTATTTTATACACAGGCGGATGCATTTTTATCAGAACTCATCAACCACCGGTTTTTTAATGAAAGACAACAAGCAATTTTTGAAAAAATATTATACTACAAAGCAGAGGCATATAAAAATGAAAACAAAATCGAAGAGGCTTGTAAAATTTATGCAGAATTAGTAAAGTGGAAATCAGGGAATAAAGAGTATAGCAGAAAATTATTTTCAAATTTATTTCAAACTGCCCAGATAAATCAACAAGATAAAATTGCATTGGTTGTTGCCTTTTTACTTAGCTCACTGGTAATAACTGGAGTAAGTGTCTTTATTATTACCCCATTTTATCCGCAGTTCAAGGAGACGATGAATGCTTTTAGAAATCTTGCGTTTGCTGGAGGAATTTTATCATTTGTCGGTTTGCAATTGATGTATTTTCGGAAAGCAAAACAGGAAATGAATCGGATGTTGAAAAAAAACGATGAATTCAGTTAGTAGAAACGCCAACAATGCCAATTGTTGGGGTGCACAATTCTTTGATCACATCATTTGCTGGTTAATCCTGAAATCAAAAAATTGACACTGGAATAAAATTGTACCTAAGATTTTTTGAAAATTCAATTTATCAGAATTTGGAAGCAGCGTATGACATTTAATAATATATTTAATATATTGATAATTAACTTGCAACACAATCATTAATCATACGCGATACGATTTGGTATGATTTTAATCGTCTTGCAGGAATTCAACTTTGATTAATCCATAATAAGTTTATAATTTAGAGTAAAATTTCAACCATGCGTTTTTCAATCCTATTATTTTTTGTTCTAAGTGCCGCATTTTTAAAGGCTCAAAATTACAGTATAAAAGCTTCTGTTCTTATCTGGGTAGAGACACAGGAAAGTCCTGCTAGCATTACACTTAATTGGATTGCAGATCCTGATGCCACGAATTATTATGTTTTCAGAAAGACAAAATCTGCAACAAGCTGGGGCAGTTTTATTGCCAATGTATCGAAAGATTCTACCCGATATGTAGACAAAAACGTGGAAGTGGGTAAAGGCTATGAATATCGGGTCTCCAAGGTTAGTCCTGTGTCAAATGGTTTTGGATACGTGTATGCCGGGATCAAACTACCCGAAACAGATAGTCGTGGAAGTATCTTGTTGTTGGTTGACAGTTTAGTCAATGTTAGCTTGAAAACAGAAATTGATATTTGGAAGGCCGACGTTTCCAATGAATCCTGGAATGTATTGACTTATGTGCCTACTTCTAAAAATACGGTAGTTGAAATACGAACA
The DNA here is from genome assembly GCA_016714025.1 of Saprospiraceae bacterium. NCBI lineage: Bacteria > Pseudomonadati > Bacteroidota > Saprospiria > Saprospirales > Saprospiraceae > Saprospiraceae bacterium. The sequence continues at coordinate 721,048 of JADJOB010000002.1, forward strand.
AAAATTGCAGATTTGAAGCGATCCAATCCGGATTTAAAGTCTGTATTCATTTTGGGTCATGTTAAAGTACCATATTCAGGAGACATAGCACCAGATGGACATACAGACCATGTAGGAGCCTGGCCTTGTGATTCTTACTATGGTGAATTGGATGGAAGCTGGACCGATGTAATTGTTGATGATGTCAGTGCTGGAAGAGCTGCAAATAAAAACATACCAGGTGATGGAAAATTTGATCAAAGCAGTTTGCCCAGTGATGTGGATTTAGAAGTAGGTCGCGTAGATTTTTTCAATATGCCTGCGTTTTCAAAATCTGAAATTGAATTGTTGAGAAGTTATTTAAATAAAAACCACAAATGGCGCACCGGACAAATAAACGCAGTCCGAAGAGGCATTGTATTAGACAATTTTAATTTTGCCGGAGAAGCATTTGGTCAAAGTGGCATGAAAAATTTTTCCGCATTTTTCGGACCCTCAAATGTTGAATACGGTAATTATAGAGATAGTTTATTAAAAAAATCTTATTTGTGGTCTTATGGAGCAGGTGGAGGTTGGTATGAAGGTGCAGGAGGGATCAGTACCACGCAAAACATGGCCGTTGATAGTTTACAATCCGTTTTTACATTCTTATTTGGCAGTTATTTTGGTGATTGGGACAGTCCGAATAATTTTTTACGTGCAGCATTGGCCAGTGGAACCATCCTTAGTAATGCCTGGTCAGGCAGACCTTTGTGGTCTATGCATTATATGGCAATGGGAGATCATATTGGATTGTGTGGTAAATTAAGTATTAATAATTCCAGTCTGTATCAGGCAGGATTTGGAGCGCGGTCCACTCATGTTGCTTTAATGGGTGACCCAAGTTTAATTATGTATCCGATTGCAGCACCTGAAACATTAGAAGCAGTTGAAACAGGTCCGCACATCGATTTAAAATGGAGAAAATCTAATGAGGCAACTCATGGTTATAATGTGTATCGCAGAATTACAGGAAATTCCATCTATGAAGTTTCTGCAAGAAATGTAATGGATACTTTTTATCGAGACATGTGCCCATTTAATGGATTTAAATATGAATATTTGGTAAGGGCTGTTAAGCTTGAAACAACGGCAAGTGGTAGTTTTTATAATTTATCTGCAGGGGTGAGGGATACGCTCACAAAAGTTTTAAGCGTGACCCCAAAAGCAGATTTTACATTTACTAAAGATTATGAGTTTGTACATCTAAAGTCAGAATCTAAAAATTCACGGAGTGTAAAATGGATTATTGGAAAGGACACTTTGGCCGCTACAGAAGTAGATGCCGTTTTGGATTGTGACAAATCCCCTCAAAGCATTTGTTTGATTGCAATTGGTGATTGTGATGAAGATTATACCTGCAAATCAATAAGCTTTGATTGCAGCATTCCTAAAATTTCAAAAATAAAAATTGATAGCATATTATGTCATGGTGATAAAGCTGCAATTGAAATAGAAGACTTAATAGGTGCTGATCCTTTTAGTTTTAAATGGAGCACCGGTGAAACCAGCAATAAAATCGCAAATCTGGTAGCGGGAAATTATGATGTAACGATCACTTCTGCCAAGAATACCAATAAAGTGTATAATTTTAATATAGTAGAACCTGCATCTTTGAATGCAAATTATAGTATTCGATCCGCAACACCTGGTAAAAATGATGGTGGAATTAGTAATCTTATCATTACAGGAGGAGTAGCACCGTATACTTTTAAAATTCTCAATGAAAACCCGGATTCTCTGAAGGCTGGTGACTATAATTTAATCATTACAGATGCAAATAATTGTACAACTACCATTAAAATTACCATTCCGGTACGGACGGCAACAATTAATCCCGATGCATCCTTTGAGATTTATCCAACGATAGCCAAAGAGTATCTATATATTAAGTATAAAAACCAATCTGCGATCCGTAAGATGCGCTTATTAAACCTTCAGGGAGTCCCAATACGAGATATTTCGACATCGGAAAGCAGGATCTATATTGGTAAGTTAAGTCCGGGCTGGTATGTCATTCAATGCATTACCGCTAAAGGAACAGAGGATGTACGGTTTGAAAAACTGTAAAGGATCCTATTAAAGTACACGCTGTAATTTTCAAAATATTATTTTGATTATCAATAAAATAATCATAAATTTCAAATTTATATTTGGTAAAATTAGTTCTTCAGCTTAAAATAATTAGCCTGTGTTTTGAAAATCGTAGGCTTTGGAAATATCCAACCGGACCTTGTTACTATTATGGTACGTTAAAAAAATATTAAATAGTACGAAATATTTCGTAGATTTGTTCACTGTTTTAATATTTGTATCACCAATTGTATATATAACCCATGAATAAATTAATTCATAAACCTACTGACGGCGAATTAGAAATCCTGCAGATTCTTTGGAAACTAGGACCTTCTAGCGTTAAAGCGGTTAATGAGCTTTTAAATGAGCACAAGGATGTTGGTTACACAACAACCTTAAAGATGCTTCAGATCATGTATGAAAAAGGCCTTTGTGTTCGGGAAGCAGAAGGGAAATTGCATATTTATAAACCAGCCATTAAGGAGCAACAGGTAAAAAAGAATTATTTAAAAGATATGATAGATCATGTTTTTGATGGTTCACCGATGGAGATGGTTATGCAGACTTTAGGAAACTATAAGGCATCACCGGATGAAATTAATGATCTTAAAAAATTATTAAAAGACCTGGAATCCAAATAATGAAAACAAGCGGCCACATTGAAGCAACTCCTTGGCAGGAACTTTTTGCCTCAACCTTAATGCACTCCTTATGGCAAGGTGCACTGATCGTATTAGTGATGTGGTTATTGCGTATTTTTTATCGAAAGAACCCAAAGGTTTTATATACGCTATCCCTTTCAGCACTGATTTTAATTGTTATTACAAGTGTTTTAAATTTTGTTAGTTTGGTTTACAAACCCTCTTTGCAATTAATTTCAATTACTGCTTTTATTCCAAATTTAGATCAGGACCTTGCATTACAATATATAAATCAAATATGGTTAATTGGTTGCATTGTTTTTTGTATACGATTTGTGTGGAGCCATATTTACATTAAGCGACTGATTCATGTATCGGATCGATTGGCAAGCGATCCATGGACCCTTGCATTCCAAAAAGTATGCAAACACTATAAAATACAAAGGAATATTTTACTCCTCCAGAGTGATAAAATCGGAAGTGCTTTTTTAACAGGAGTTATTAAACCAGTAATTTTAATTCCAACTGCCTGGATTAATCAGTTAACTGCAAAAGAAGCTGAATGTATTTTAGCTCATGAAGTCTCTCATGCATTGAATAAAGATCATTGGGTCAATTTAATGATGAATTTAATTGAAATTGTTTATTTCTATAATCCGGCAGTTCATATTTTGCTCAGTCATTTAAAACTCGAACGCGAATTATTGGCCGATGCATCTGCTTCCAATTATATTAATTCTAAATTGGAGTATGCAAAATTAATTATTAGAATAGAAGAGAGTTCTGGTTTAATTCCAGCATTTTCACTTCCATTTTTTAGACAGAAAAAACAATTGCGAAAGCGAATTGAAACGGTATTAAATATTTCTGGTACTAAAAATGAAATGTATTCCGGATTTGCAATTATGTTGCTTATGACGGGAATGGCTTTTATAAAAATGAATCCCCTGACACAAGTTTCAGTTTGTAATGAGGAAATTATTACAGAAGCACAAGTGCAAAATGTGGCCTGTCTTGACAACAAAATATTTTACACTAAGCAAACAGATAAAACAACTAAACCTCAGAAAGCAAATATTAAGAAAAGGGTGATTAAAAAGCGCATTTATAAATATGAGCCATTAAATACAAATCAGGACTTGGTTTTTGAGGATCCATCAAATCATGGTTTTAATGTTGAACTAGAAAAAGCGATTCGAAATGAATTGAATCAGAAAACAAAAACGATAGTTAAAATAAAACAGATTGATTCAGAACCAAATCATACAACTGATGGGGGATCCTGGATTGTCACAAAACAAATTCGTTGTTATGCACCTGAAGATGACCGCACCATTATCATTGTACGTATGAATAAGAGCGCAGAAAGTCTTGTTGAACCTGAGCACGAAATGATGGATCCTGGAACGATTCAGCACGACAACAATCAAATAAACTAATTTTTTTCATTAATAAAATAATTGCATATGAAACAGTTAAAATTATTTTACCTAATCATGTTGCTTCCATTAACGGCATTAATAGCGCAAGGGGAGCAAGGTAAATCTAAAACAAAGTACATTATTAAAAAAGTAACCGTTGAGAATATTGACGGAAAGGAAACGCAGAAAGAAGAAATTGATACGGTTGATTTCATGTCAATGGATCCTTCAATGGATAAGGATATTCAGGTAATAATTAAAGATGCAAAAGGAAATACCTTGTCTGACGGTGAAACGCATGAAATGATGTTTCATGGAATGCCGGAAATGGAAAATCAAATGGAATGGCATGAGCTTGAAATGGAAAAAAATGTAACACCGCCTAACAAAGCAGTATTGGGGGTTCAATTAGAAAATGTTAATGGAGAAAACGGAGCCCAGGTAATTGAAGTATTCGAAGGATCTGCTGCAGAGAAAGCAGGAATTATGGAAGGAGATATAATTTTAGCTATTGAGGGTAAGGAAACAAAAAATGTAGATGCCGTAATAGAGCAACTTTCAGATAATAAGCCTGGAGATAAAGTAAAAGTCAATATCTTGAGAGGAACAAAAGTTAAAAACCTTAATGCCAAGTTGCAAGAACGCAAAGAAGAAGCTATCAGTATGAAAAGCTGCAGTCCGGGGATGGCTAAAATGAAATGTTGTAAGCCGGGAGAAGCAGGCTCAGGTGAACGGAAATGCATCATCATTAAGAAAGATAAAGATGGAAAAGAAGTGATTGAAGAGATTAAAGGCTTACCTGGTGCAGGCAGTAATATGAAAAAAATGATCATTATTAATGGTGACGATAAAGATGTTAAAATAATTAATGGTGATGGCGCCAACCAGCAAATCGAGATTATTAAAAGTGAGGGTGGTAAATCTGATTCAAAAGAAGTGGTAGTCCGTAAAGAAAACCAACAATCTTTAAATGTAGAATATTTAACCAGCAGTCCAAATCCCAGCAATGGACAAATGAAAATTAACTTTTCCGGTTTGAAAGTTCCAACCACGATACAGGTACTTGATTTAAATGGAAAAGAAGTTTATAATGAAAAACTGGATGTATTTGACGGAACGTATAATAAGGAAATAGACATAAAAAACGAAGCGAAAGGAACTTTGATTCTTAAAATAAAACAAGGGGATAAAGTTTTAACACAAAAAATTATAGTAGAATAAAATTTGGCTTTCTTCTATCTTTGTTTCAGTAGCATAGTTTAATAAAATTAAACGAAATCCGGGAGGGAACTTCCGGATTTTTTTTTATAAGTTAGCAAGCCGATTTAAATTTTTCAATACAGAGTGATGGTAATTTCAATTGGTATTCGATCGGAATGAATTAAATGGAATTGCTTCCTAACAGCTTTCATACACCCTTCACGGATTCTGATGCGGCTTAAAAAATTTTTATTGTTGAATAAAATATTAAAACGATGCGAATTGAACTAAGGAAAAGAATGCGAATTGTAGCAATTATTTTGGCTTCGATAAGTTTCGCAATTCTTTGTGTAGCGATTTACAAATTGTTTATTGTAAATTAAGCGAATCGTTTATTTATTATAGCTATCAGCAATATCTGGATTTTAATTTCCATTCTATAGATTGATTGCCGTAAGCTTGTTTGACGTTGAAAGCGAATATTATTTCCCTTCAGATTTTCCGATATAATGTTTATGTAATTCAGTGACTTTTTTCTGAATATCTCCCATGCGATCTTCATTCCAGTTTTCAAAGCTGGTTTTGGGTTCGGTGAATGCCAAATGCGCGTGATATTCCCAGATTTCTCGGACATCTTCATAAGCCAATTGAAAAACCGGGTATCGAATATTGTCTGAAATGCAGTTGATGGCCTGATGTTCCTGATTTAATTGCAGTCGCTTATAGACGACCCCGTCTCTTTGGGAAACCACGATGTAAGGTTCGTCGTTTTTAATTTCATTCAATCGTTCGACATATTTGCAGATCACGATTGATCCTGATTCCATTGGGAGCATAGAATCCCCTTCAATTTCAAAAGCCCTGTAAAACCCTTTTAATGCCGGAAAATGCAATCGTGGTAATTCACTGACGAATTCTGGATCCTGAAAATTTTCAATATATCCTGCGGCAGCTTTGGTTCGGACCAATTCAATATTGCCTTTTTCTTTTTGATCAATGGTCATTGCCAGGATTTTGACATTTTTAGTACTCACTTCATCCCAGCTTAGTTTTTCCATTTGCCGGGTGAGCAGGGCTTCAATTTGGACCTCATAAGCTTTTGCGATTTTAATCAACAGGGCCATATCGGGTTCAGTATGTCCTCGTTCATAATCTCCAAGGGTTGTCCGTGGAATGCCGATTTTATCGGCTGCCTGTGCTTGCGAATAGTCCATTTTTTGACGTAGGAAGCGAAGATTTTGTGCCAGGAACATGTAGTTAAACTTTAGTACGGCTCAAGTTAAGGCAAATTTGACAAACAAAAAACTTTTTAACAAAATATCGACTATATTTGCCGATATAATCGACTGATTAATTTAATTATTAGCTATGTACGACCGTGCGATTTTGCACATGGATCTGGATGCTTTTTTTGTCTCAGTGGAATGCATCAAAAACAGCAGTTTGCTGGGGAAGCCAATTATAGTGGGAGGCTATAGTAACCGGGGTGTAGTAGCGGCCTGCAGTTATGAAGCCCGTGCTTTTGGAGTGCATTCAGCCATGCCCATGAAAATGGCCTTGCGGCTTTGTCCGCAAGCGCAGGTTATCCGGGGAGATATGGATTCCTATTCCAAATATTCTGGGATGGTAACCGAAATTATAGCGGAGGAAGCGCCGATATTTGAAAAAGCCTCCATTGACGAATTTTACCTGGACCTCACCGGCATGGATCGCTATTTTGGCTGCATGAAATGGTCGGGAGAATTAAGGCAAAAGTTAACCCGCGAAACAGGACTGCCGATTTCATTTGGGTTATCCGTTAATAAATTGGTTTCTAAAGTGGGGACCAATGAAGCGAAACCCAATGGAGCCATCCAAATTGAGAAAGGAACGGAGCGTTCATTTCTTTCGCCTCTCAGTACTGCAAAAATTCCGGGAATTGGAAAAGAAACCTATAAACGATTAAGTTTTATGGGTGTGCGGACAATTCATATTTTAAGTCAGATACCGGTACCCTTGCTTCAACGGGAATTTGGCAATGACAGTGGCCGCCATTTATGGGAACATGCCAACGCAATTGACGAACGGCCGGTTTTGCCCTATCACGAACAAAAATCCATTTCAAAAGAGCGCACCTTTGAACAGGATACGCTCGATATTAAACGGATTAAAATTTTATTGCTGGATATGTGTGAAAAACTGGCATTCGAAATGCGGCAAAGCAATCGGGTGTGTTCCTGTGTAACAGTTAAAATACGTTATGCAGATTTTAATACCTATTCCAAACAACGGCGCATTGCATATACTTCACAGGATAATACCCTGCGACGTGTGTGTTATGAATTGTTTGACAGCCTTTATGAAAAAAGACAATTGATTCGATTGGTTGGATTAAAATTTAGCGGCTTGGTACACGGTCATTATCAAATCAGTTTATTTGAAGATACAGAAGAACAAATAGCCTTGTTGCAACAACTCGACCACATTCGCAAACGCTGGGGATCCGGATCTGTAATGCGTGCAGCTGTGTTGTGAGAGGTGGAGAGTCTGTAGTCTATAGAGAGGAAGTCTGAAGGCTTAAAGAATTCTACAATTCTACAATCTTGTAATGTTGCAATTTTGAAATAAAAATTGAAAATTGTATTTTGGACTTCGAAGAGAAAAAAGAAATGTTCATTAACCATTTATAATTTACCAGTAACAACTTACAATTATCACCTAACACCTAAGCCGGGATGGAAAGCCAAATTAATTTTCTTTTAGACTTCTTCTCTATAGACTACAGACTTCCTCTCTACAGTCTATCCAAACGAATCACGAAGAAAAAAGGGCCAATTGTTTTGAATTCGATTGTTCCAGTTCCAATAAAAATTTTTTTCGCCACAGTCCGCCTGCATATCCGGTAAGATTTCCATCGGAACCGATGACCCGGTGGCATGGAACCAGTATGGCAAGTTTATTGGTGCCATTAGCATGAGCGACAGCACGAATGGCTGCAAGATTCCCCAAACGAATCGCTTGTTGTTGATAGCTGCTGGTAGTTCCAAAAGGAATTTTTAGCAATTCATTCCAAACCTTTTTTTGAAAATCAGTACCATAAAAAGACAAGGGAACCGTAAATGATTTTCTTAGTCCGGCAAAATATTCATTCAATTCTAAAATGAGTTGATTCAATAAATTAGAAATATTAAAATGAATATCAAGCGGATCTTTTTTTAATCGCAAACTTAATTCAGCAATTGTTAGATCGGAGCCATCGATAAATTCTAAAAAACAAATTCCGGAATGATCAGCACTAGCTAATAATTTTCCAATAGGGGATTCAATATAACAAAAGTCTAATTGCAAATCTTAAAAGTCAATGATAATTGCAAATATAAACGGATTGTAATGGTAAATAAAATGAATCTATTTGAAATAATTAATAAAAATAGATTTAGAACCCCCTTAAATATTTGCTGGTTTGCACATTGGAATTTTTGTGCTATCCCCAATGAATTTTTGTATTGGTAACTCTAATTTTATTAAACTTCCTTGACCTTCTATTAATTTAATACTTTGATTAACGGGTACATTATAAAAGGATTGCGTTTTTTGAGTTCTTGGCCAAGTAATGCTTAATTCGTCTATAACATCCGCTTGACCCAGGCCGATATCTTTTCTCAAAGAAGTGCTTCCAAAACTGCCACCTGAATTTACGACGCGATAAATGGACCTCTTAACTCCATTTTCAGTAATAACGATTTTAATTCTGGCACCAAGCGCAGAGCGATTCGACTCTTTACCTTCTAAAAGCAGATGTAACCATCGATTGTTATTTTGACCAGGATTTAAATAGAGTGAATTATGAAAATAATCACCAGGGTAAGCACCTCCGATAATAACATAAATATCCTGATCACCGTCGTTATCGATATCCGCTATGGCTACCGCATGTCCTTTTTGAAGATTTGCAACACGTGCAACTACAGAAATATCCATAAAACTGCCATTTCCAGTATTTCTGAATAATTTATTTGGAACAATTGCTTCAAATTCAGGATTGCCGGTAGCTAAATACATATCCAGATATCCGTCATTGTCAATATCACCAAAATTGCAGCCCATAGTGAAAACAGGATAATCAAGTCCGGCAGCTTTTGAAACATTGGTAAAAGTTCCGTTTTTGTTATTTTGATACAAGTACATTTTGCTCCCGGTGTGTGGAATTCCTAAAGCATCGGAGCACATCGTATGTGCTATAGATTTGCCAAAAGCATATCCACTCACAAAAATATCCAGCCAACCATCGTTATTATAGTCCCAAAACCAGGTAGGAAATGTTTTGATTTTAATATCATCTAAACCGGCCTGATGTGTCACATCAATAAATTGTGGAATTCCGTTTTTGATTCCGGTATTTCTAAATAATCTTTGATTTCCAGCTGCACTGGATATGTAGATATCTTCTAAACCATCATTATCATAATCACCGGCACTAACTCCTTTTGTAAAATCTATAATCCGACAACCTGCTTTAGCAGCGGATTCTGTAAACGTCCCGTCTGTATTATTAATGAAAAATTGACTTGGGTAGATTGCTTGTTGATTGGATGTTTCATTACCAATAAATAAGTCCAACCAACCATCTTTATTGAAATCTCTCCAAACAGCTGCCTGAGTTGGAAAATAACACAACAAACCTGCTTGAACGGTTACATCTGTAAACGTGCCGTCCCCATTATTTTTAATTAATGAATTCGGTTGTTCGCCAAACTGCTCCATCCATCCACCTCTTAAAACAAAAATATCCAAATAGCCATCATTATTATAATCAACTTGCATGATGTTTAGTCCACCATTTAATTTGCCTAAATTAGAGCTGTTGGACTGATTATTAAAACCACCTTTGCCATCATTGGTAAAAAAATGCATGGGTTCTGTTAATCCCCAGTCAGAAGTTACAGCGTCTAATAAATTATCATTATTAAAATCATCAACAATTAAACCGCCGGCCATGTTTTTTGTATTCAATCCAAGAAAAGGAGCAATGTCTACAAAGGGTTTAAAAGGAACTGTGACAGGATCTTTATCAAGATTTCCAATTAAATATTTTTGAGGTACCGAAGCCGGATATTCTCCAACAGTCATATAGGCAATATTTAATAGCCAACGGGCTGAATAATCATCAGGAGTTCGGTCTAAAATATTTGTAAATAACTTGATGGCAGTTCGCGAACCGGATTGATCTTTATGAATCCCGGTGCCTTGAATTGGTAATAAACAGGATTCAGCAGTATGGTTGTTGATACAATTTTGGCGTTCTCCCATTCTTAAATATGCTAAAGCCAATTTACCCATTAAAGTAGCAGTACCACTGCCATAAGGATCCTTTAATTTACTTGCAACCAATTCAAATGCCTGAATTGCCTCACGTTCTCTACCCAAAGCCAAGAGGGTGGTTCCTTTGCCGAAGAGACATTCCATTGTCTCTTCAAAACTTAAATTAATCTTCAATAAAGAATCATAATATATCAATGCATAATTAGGAAAGTAAAAATTTTCTTTGACTGAATTTTTTTTGAAGGTTTTTTCCAAAAGCCCGACCATGTTAGTAGTGGGATCTACAGTCGGTTTGCATGCGATTATTGAGAAAAAAATAAAGAAAAAAAGTCCAATTTTAAATTGAAATGACTTAATCATATTTGATATAATTAAATATAAACAACATTACATTACTACCTAAAATCCAAAAACCTAAAAAGACAGGTTAAAGGTATTTATTAAATTAAAATTCAAAAGTTAAGATCTACCGGAAAGTAAATAAATTAAATTAAAATCTGTTTAATACCATTCAAATTATAATAAATCAGTATATTTAACTGAGTTTAGTAATTTTAAAATTTTATTGAATAACATTTTTCTAAGATCCGGCAAACTGTTTATTTTATAAAATACTGAATTTGCTTTTGACTATTTTTATAGCAAAACATATTAAATTTAATTGAATAGAATTTATATATTACATTAAGTTCTATGCTTCGTATTTTTCAAATCATTCTAAATTAAAATGAATAAGCAATTTGCAAAATGGAAAGCCTTTTTTAATCCGGAACACTATCAGGGATGGGGTAAATCCAAAAATTATTTTGAAGGGTGGTATTTTAAATTGCTAAATGCAGCTTGCGATCAGGCATTGGCTATTATACCGGGCATCTCCATGGATCCGGAAGGAAAGCAAGAAGCATTTATTCAAGTTTTAGATGGAAAATTGCATAGCTCGAACTTTTATCGATTTGACGGCGAGGTTTTTAAAGCTAAACCAGGAACATTTGATATTCAAATTGAAGGAAATCGCTTTTCAGAAACGGAAATTATCCTGAATTTGCCTGAAATAAAAGGGACCCTTCAGTTTGAAAATTTGGTTGGTTGGCCTAAACCCTGGTATTCTCCGGGAATTATGGGACCTTATGCATTTGTACCCTTTATGGAATGTTATCATGGAATTGTCAGCATGGATCATACAATCAGTGGACAACTGATTTACCATTCTAAAGTACTCGATTTTCAAAATGGGAGAGGCTACATTGAAAAAGACTGGGGACAGTCGTTTCCTTCGTCCTATGTTTGGATGCAATCCAATCATTTTAGTAAACCAGGAATTTCATTTAAGGCATCTGTAGCAAACATACCCTGGATTCGAAATTCTTTTGTTGGGTTTATTGCCGGCTTGTGGTATGAAAATCAGCTCATTCGATTTACTACGTATAATAAAACAAGTCTTCGAAAATGTAAAATAACATTGGAACAGGTTGAACTGATTTTAGAAAACACGAATTATTTATTGGAGCTTAATACACAGAGAAACCAGGCAACTCAACTTGCGGCGCCCATTCAAGGAGTTATGGATGGAAGAATTGAAGAAAGCATGAACTCTCGAATCGCAGTGCGATTGTATTCCAAAAAATTAAGACAGGTTGTATTTGAAGATACCGGTCGTTATGCAGCTTTAGAAGTTGCAGGTGCCATCGAAGAAATTCAGAAGTATTAAAATTTATGAATAGTTAAAATTATTTAGAGCTATGGTTTCTTAATAAAAGATCCTGATAAATTCTTTCATAATTTGGCAAGGTCAGCTGAAGTTTTTTTGCTAAGTGAACTACATAACCCGTGAGGGACTCTAATTCAGTTTCGTTTTTATTGATAAAATCTGAATGCATGGAAGTAGTTGTTTCAGGTGGTAAAAAGAATACCCTGTCCAACACAATATTAACAATATTGGCATCTACAGGAATGTTTAATTTGTCAGCAACGGACCTAAGTTCATTAATTAACAAACGTAAGGTTTCAACATGATTAGTATGTTGACGAAACTCGCCGATGTTTTGATTTAACCAACTGGTTAAACTGGCTACGGGGGAAATGAAGAAAAATTTCTCCCACATTTCTTTTACGATTTCAATTGTATAAATGGAGGGAATAGCGGCCTCGTGCATTAAATTATGGAAAGTACTCAATGCATCAATCGCTTTGGAATCGGTTCCAAAAAAAAATTTTGGTTCAATTCCGCTTACCACAATTTCACCAGGAGCTATTTTTCTTGAAACGATATAAATACAAGCATTCCAAACCGGATTGTCAGGAAATATTTTTTTAATATGCTCAAAACTGTCAACACCATTTAAAAGAGGTATAAAAATGGTATTTCGATGAACACAAGTTTTGATTGAATGCAGTGCGGATTCTAAACCATAGGTTTTGGTACAGCAAAAAAGAAAATCAATAGGTTTTATAGATTCCGGTTTATCGGTCGCATGATTTGGTTTTGCAACAAAATCAAGGCTAGGAGTTTTAACGTGTAAACCATGCTCTTTAATTTGTTGTAAATGATCTCCGCGACATATAAAGCTTATAGTAACATCTGGATTTTTTTCATAGTGTTTTGCAAGCATACCACCCAGATATCCTCCAACGCCTCCCAAGCCTAAGACAGCGAGGTGTTTCATTATATTAAAAATTAAGAATTAAAAGGTTAATAGTAATTTTTAATGCTTATTTCAAATATTTTTCCAACCAGGCTTGAACTTCCTGATAAAAGAATCTGCTGTTTTCTGCTTTGAGTATCCAATGATTTTCTTCAGGGAACACAATTAGTTTGCTAGGAACTTTTTGACGCTGAAGAATATGCCAGTTTTCGATTGAATTATTAAGAGGCACCCGATAATCCAATTCACCAACAGTCACCAGCATAGGTGTTTTAAATTGGTCAGCAAAATTAAACGGATTTTGTTCTTTCCATGTTTTTGCAGCACTCCACGGCGTACCGCCATTCATGGTTTCACGATTGAATATTGCATCACTGGTTCCCCATTGCGAAATGCTGTTTACGAGTCCGGCATGACTGATCAAACATTTGTAATGCGAGGTAGTTGCCTGCAACCAATTTGCTAAATGGCCACCATAACTGGCTCCCCCAGCAGCTTGTTTTGTACCATCGATAAATGAAAATCGCTTTATAGCATCTGCAGCTGCTTCATTGATTTCATCGCCAGGTCCTTTAAAAGGATCCAGTGCAATGTCTTGTGAAAATTTTTCTCCATATCCGGTTGAGCCTGTGAAATCAGTTGCCAACAAAATATATCCAGGTTTTGCTAAAAGCTGATAGTTCCATCGGTAAGACCAGTTATCCATCCAGGATCCCGCCGGTCCTCCATGAATTAATACCAGCAAAGGATATTTTTTTGAAGCATCAAATCCAGCAGGCTTAACCAATACACTTCGGATTTGCTTAGCTCGACTTGATTTAAACCAAATTTCTTCTATTGGATTTAATTCCAGTTCGGAGAGCTTTAGTTTATTAAAATAACTAAGACTGTAATGAGATTTTTCTTCTGTAATGCGAACTACTTCGGGTGGCATGGTAGCCGATTCATAATTTCCAACAACAATTTCAGGAATGGTTTTAGAGCAAGACAAATTTGAATATGAACCAATCGATTCTTTACTCTGTTTATTGAGACCTGAATTTGAAATATTTATAGTATAAATTACATTATGTCCGCGGTCTTCTACTGCTAAATATAATTTATTCGGCGCTACACAATAACTTTGAATGGGTCTGTCTAATTTTGAATTCAAAATTATTTTATTTTTCATTGAAGGCCAATCAAAACGGACAATACGATTTTGATTATATACTTTATTATTATTATTCTGACTGTAAAAACAAATTAAATAATTACCATCTAAACTGAAATCAGGATTTTCATAATTTTCCTGACTGGAAGTTATTTGGTTTGCTTCACCCCCTGATATTGATACGCTAAATAACTGAGAAGTAGGTTCCTGGTAAGCTGCGGTATTGTTGTTTGTTGATGCTGCGAATACAATTTGTTTGCTATCCGGAGTCCAGGATGCACTGAAAAAGGAAAATCCGGCTTCTTTACTAATGGCTACATTTGTAAAAAGATTCAGTGCCATGCTATCCGGATGTACAGCCTGAACAAATAGATGTGTTTGTTTTTCATCCAGCCAGTGGTCCCAATTTCGAATTGGAAAGCTAGTATATACCCGAGCTTTATATTTTATTTTTTTCTTCTCATCAATCATTTTCTTATTAGTAGAATCCGCATAGCATAATGGATAGACCTCACTGGTAAATAATATTTTTGAACCATCGGGACTCCACTTCGGACCGGATGCACCGCCTGATAATTTGGTTAGTTTTTGTGCTTCACCGCCTTGAGCTAAATTAAGTGTATAGATCTGGGATTCTTCTTCTCCATCCCGCTTGGCTACAAAAGCGATAAATCGACTGTCAGGGCTCCAGGAATAAGCGCTTTCTCCGGCTTTTCCAGCAGTAATTTTACGAGGCGGAGCGGATGCATCAGATGGAACGATCCATAAATCATTTATTTGTTCTTTGGAATCATAAGAGGGTTCCAATACACTAAACACAACCCATTTTCCATCCGGACTCATAGCTGGAGCACCGACGCGTTTTAACAGCCACATGTCTTCATGTGTAATGGCATGTTTACTTTGAGCAAACATTAAATGGACACTAAATAGTAGTAAATAGAATGCAATTCTTTTCATGTTGTTAATCTAAATTAATATCTAAAGGAAAAAGTATAAACTACTTCGGATGTTTATTATAATTGTTTTTGATACTATCAACTTCATGTTGATCGGGTGAATTATGTTTTGGTGCTTCTTCTACTTTTTTATTAGAAACACCGCTTACGGTCTTATTTTTAGTACATTGACAGGAATAATTTAACATGCCAACCAATAACATGCTAAAATATAATAATCTTCTTTTCATCTTTGAATTTTTTGTTGCCTACAACTTCCAATAAATAATGACCTGCGATCAAATTGGATTTGCTAAAACTTAAATTGTGAGTTCCGGAAACTAAAAAATCATTGTAAAATTCTTTTACAATTTTTCCTTGATTGTCCAAAAGTCTAATTGATATTTGTTGCGCGGCATTTAAATTGAAACTATAATTAAAACTATTGTTTATTGGATTTGGAAATACAGTTGAATTTAATTCTTTAGGGGTACCATTTTCAGTTGCACTAACAATAGTATAAATTTCAGCGATAGCACTTCGGTATGTGTCGTAACGGCTTTCACTAGGTACATCACTTCCATAGGATCCATTGATCCATATTCTTGGGTAGGTAGAATTACTATATTGCCTGCACGAACCAATATAATCACCCCATCGCTCGGTGGTTCCATTTAAGAGATCAACATAAGATTCACCAGAATTGACTAATACGGAAGCAGACCAATCCATATTCTGATCACAAAAGACAACCCGAAATTGGGGATAAATATCATCTCCACTTCGCAAAAAGCCAATCATTACGGATAAGTCATTTTTATTGTTTGCATAACAGGTAAGGCTAGGATACGCATAGTCATAACTTCCTTGTAAACCAAAGGTGCTGGATTCTGCTTTTAAAGTTTGCACTGTAATTCTATGGTAGTTAATATACCCCCAACCATTTCCTTCATTGGTATTGTGAGTGACGTGTATAATTCCATTTAGATAAAAAGCACCCAATATCCTGCTGTCTCCGGAATCCAACACATCATTGGTTCCAAGTTGTCCGGCATTTCCTGCAGGGGCATATGGGGGTACGGTAATGGTATAACTGGATAGATTTGGATTACCGGTAGTTGCATCATCAATATACCAGAGACGTAATTTATCAGATCCACCCGATTTTGCATTTACAAGATAAATTCCAGGCCCAGAATTACCTTTTAATCCATAGGAAACAGGATAAAGTGAAAACGCATTGATAGGTGTATTGCTTAATCCGGAATAATAATAATATTTCATGGTACCTCTGTTATAAACAGATGTTTTGTCAATTTGATAAATGATGCTTTCATTTGAAACACCATCGTCACTAAAGAGATTGCCGGTAATGACAATATCGCTGGTTGATTGGCCCAAACCCGGATAATCAAACCAGGAATTGCTGTTGGTTGGATCCCCATCAAGCGTATAATAATACCATCCGTCGTTTCTCGGGTTATCGGAATAAGAAATGGCCAACAATACTTTTGAAACATTTGCCTTACTACCATGAAGCACAACCAGAATAAATCGATTTTTATCAGAATCGAAGATTACTTTAGGATCATACAGTTTACTGGTTATATCATTTCCTGTAAAAAAATCAGACCAATACTTCCCTGTGAAATAAGTGCCAGTAGAACTATAATATTCAATTCCATCATTATTAACGGCAACTATATTTCCTCCGGTAGAAATAGCCAATGAATTATCCGGAGGTGTTCCGTTAAGCATCCATGGACCTTCAAATTTTCTTGAAATTACAGGATCAGGAGTTAACAAGGCTGGTTCCTCTGCGGGACCTTTATACGTTTGTTTTTTAGTTTGATTCCATTGTTCTTTAATGGCTTTAACATCCGGACTCTCGTGTTCGGTTACATTAAAACGTGTATTAATTTTAAACCTCCAATCGCCTTCCGGTTTATTATTTGCATCGTGTGCAACAAATTCTTTTTTACTTGAATTCCTTTGTCCTGTTGGTTCAGACGAAGCAGTTGGTGCAATAATCAATTCCTGACTATTGATTATTAAATTATAAAAACAAAATAATGCCAACGTTAAATAATATTTCATTCGTTGAAATTTTATAAAATTAATTTATCAGATTTACTAAAATACCAGGCTAACCAAAAGGAACTTAATGTCCAACCCAGAAGGAGGTCAATCATTTCAGCTTTAATATAATGCCATGGAAAAGAAAACCAATTCATATCATCCAGTATGCCTTGAAATAGTGCAAATAAAGCAAAGCAGATGGAAACAGCAAATCGCATAGAATATTTTTCAAAGGCACCAAAAGTTAAAACAAAAGCAACCAAAAATCCGGAAAGAAGCGCATACAGTAATCCAAGCAGTAAATATGACGCAGACATACCGTCCATTCGTTGATGATAAAATATCATGGCCCAGGGTTTACCCAAATTTGCTATCATGAGTGCTTCTTCATCTTTTTCTTTCGTTGGACTATTTGGGTCGGCACAAGGGATCATATAAAGTCCGTCTTCGGTTAAATTCTGATTTAACACATCCAATATGGCCTTGCTGTTGGAAGTGTATTGACTGAAGTCATTGTGAAAACCACCCATCCACATAATGGATTGAAAGGCAAAATAGATAAAGCCAGCTACCAAGCCGCCAATGGCTATTTTTTTCATTTGTTTGAATTTTCGATTAAAAATAATAAATTCTATCTGAAACTTAAAATACTTCTATTTGGCCGGACAAAAAGTATCCATTTAATAGCCTTATTGATTGCTTAAAACATGTGTTTTCTTTCCGATTAATTTAGTTTCTGAATAACTTATAAGAAATTTTTTAAGCATCGTTGAATCTGCAACCGGTTCTTTTATTAATATATATCGTGGTTTAGATTCTAATATTCGAACTGCTTCCTCATTTAAATTAATTTGAAGTGCTTCCAAATGTTCCGAATTCCAAAGCAAAGAGGCATGAATGTAAGGACTAGGACTTTTTAAATTTAGAAGATAATAGAGAATGTGAGCAGAATTACCAGCGTAAATCCGTTCTCCGGGTTTTAGTTCCTTACTTAAGAAGGTGTACAGTTCAGTAATATCTGTTTTTCGATTATAATAACTTTGTTTTTGAAAGTAGAATATCAGTGGAATTAAAATTATACAAACTGATGCGATCCGTCTTTTATTTTTTATTAATGCATTCATTTTAAAAAGATCAAGACTGCCAAAACCTGCTAAAAGACTTATTGGAATCATCAACTGAATAAAATAATGACTGAATCCCTTTCCAGGTAAAATGATGATAATTAAGTCATACAAAATCCATATATAAAATAAAATAGAGATTAAATCAGAACGTTTCCTTAGTTGAAGTATTCCGGCAATTGCAAGTAAGATCCAAATAAAATAACGACCACAAAAATCACCAATAAATATCAGGCTGTTTGATACAGTAATATCTGAAGGATATCGACTCAAAACATCAAAATTGAAATAAAAAAATTGATCCAATAATTTATAATGAATGAAGTAAGTCAACATCAGACATCCCGGCACAGCAAAACCTATTAGTAATTTAAGAAGTTTGAAAAGGAGTTGGCGGTTCAGGTTATTTTGTAGAAATGATTGAATGATTAAAAACGATCCAATAACACCTGCTTCTGATAAGGCTACATATTTTGTTATGAAGGCAAATCCCAACAACAAGCCGGATAGAATTTCTATGTGTTTGGTTTTATTAAATAAAATCAAATAGATTGCAGCTAAAGTAAACAGATTGAAGTAAATTTCTGTATTTGGGCTTACCCCCCAGTTTTTAAAAATTGAAACAATTAAAATATATGAAATACTTCCGAACCATGATGCATTTGGGTTCTGCGTAGTTTTAAAAATAAATTTAAATATAAATAATGCAGTGATTCCAATCCATAGTGATGCAAGGAATCGCGTTATACCAATTGAACCAAAGCTTAAAAACTCTAATAATTGATAAATCCAAAAGATCCCGATGGATTTGGTGTCAATGACATCTTTTAGATAAATGGAACCTTGTGATAGATCTCTGGCAATAATCAGATAGGTAGACTCATCGTGATCAATAACTGGTGGAAAAAAACTCCAGAACCTGAAAAAGGTTGCTAAAACAGGTAATATAAATCCAGGATGCCTAATAAATTTTTTCAAAGGATCAAATTTCTAATAAGTTTTTATAATACTGCATTAATTGATCCTGAATTGAAGCATTGTTGAAATGTAATTCAGCATACTGATAGGTTTTTTCAATAGATGATTTTTTGAATGCTTCATCTGTAAGTATTTTTTCAATTTGAAAACAAAGTTCTTCCGGACTATCAGGATTAAAATAATTGCAAAAAGGTCCACCAGCTTCCGGTAAGGAAGAACTGTTACTTGTTATAATTGCAGTTTTACTAAATGCAGCTTCAAGGATTGGAATACCAAATCCTTCATAGCGCGATGGATAAATAAAGATTTCGGCCGATTGATACACAGCACTTAAGTCCTGAACACTTCTTAAATTATGAATAAATACAATTTGATTTAATAATTGAAGTTTTTCTGCTTTCTTTAATAATTCTTGTTTGAAGTCAACGTTTTTCCCAACAATAACCAATGGAATTTTGAGCTCATTGGGAAGTAGAGCGTAAGCATCAATTAAAAGTAGTAAATTTTTTCGCGGTTCAATACTTCCCACATATAAATAATATTGACTGGGTATTTTGTATTTTTTCAGGATGCTATTTTTGTGAGCAGCTTCTTTTTCTATATTGAACTCCGGATGGCAGCTTTGATAGAGCACTTTAACTTTATCGGGATTCGTTTCGTAGTACTTGCAAATGTCTTTTTTAGAACTTTCTGAACAAGCCAGGATAAGATCAGCTTGTTTACATGCGTATTTGCATTTTATATTGTAGATTATTCGGTCTGTTAAAGGGTAAGTGTCAGGATATATTTTAAAAATTAAATCATGTATTGTTACAACCGATTTTATTTTATTTCTTGGAAAGTTAAATGGAATTTCATTGCTTAAACCATGGTATAAATGAATTTCATCCTTAATTAGATCTGTGGTGATGCCAAAAGACCGCCAAAACGCTTTTAAAAAGGTGGAAGGGAGGTGTATATTAAATGATTTTGATTGAAAGGAATTTAATAGGTCTTCTTGTTTAATGGAAGGAGTATATAAATGAAAATTAAAATCTTGATTCTGTACAGGCAGTCCATCCAACAAATTCCTGCTGTAATTTCCCAGTCCGGTAAAATTATTGAACAATCTTTTAGCATCAAATCCAATATTCCACTGCATATTATTTACTATTAGGAGAATTTAGATCTGAGACTTTATAAATCGCATAGTCTTGTGAATTAAATATACAAGGATAATCTAATTTAATTTCTGTGCCGAGTACTCTTTTAAGAATTACGACATACTTAAGTCCTAAATTTATAGCTGCCTTCATATAAACTTCGTCCATAATTTTTTCATTTGATTCAACCCAGCCTTTTCGGTGAGCAAAATACATAGGCGTTGGAAACAATCCGCTATTTATCATAATTAAATCTGTCCCGTTAGAAAACTGGTCCAGGTCTTTCTCAAGAGATATCAAGTTGGCAAATGGTTCTTTGATTCTAAAGTCATGTTTTTGATTGACAAAACCTTCGAATCCAATGGCAATTAAAATTAAATATTTGAAACTACTGTTATTAATCAAACTCAATCCGGATGCAGCAAACAAACACATTACAGGCACAAATGGTATGATGTAATATTCGTGATGAGCGAAAGTCCAGCCGGATTTGCACATGACTATAAAAAAAGCACTTGTACAAATGGAAAAAACATAGCGTAATAATTTATTTTTTTCAAAAATAGATTTAATCAAACCGATTGTAAAAAATCCAAATGCAATGTATTTAATTCCTGAGGAATAAAACTTTTTTAAAGATTCTGACCAATCAATAATAAGTTCCTTGAATCCTGCCAAAATGGGTTTTCCCATGAAAAAATGCCAAAAGCCATACTCAGTTACTAAGTTTGGAACCCAGTAAAAATACCAAAAAGCTGGAAAAACGAGCAATATCAAACTGGTTAGAATGAAATTAAGTTTAACTTGAAACGAATGGTTATCCTTGAAAATAAATACCAGAAAAAGTACTAATAAATATCCAGAAGTTAATTTACTAAGAATCCCAATACTTGCTAAAAGGAAATACAATATTAGATTTATTTTTTTTGCGGGATTGTCAAAATAATTTGTACCATAGTATAATGCTGCAAGTATAAAAGACATTGAAAATGTATCTGGCATAATTTTTCTGGAGTAACTAAACCAAATAGAAAATATTAATATAAATGTTGCATTCTTAGCAATTTCTATTGTAAAATATTTTTTAAGGAGGAGGTAAAAATACCACATCCCAATGCTTGAAATAATTAAGTTTATAAGGCGGCCATACCAATGTTCGTAACCAAATATTTTAGATACTATAAAAATTAAATAATTAAATACTGGAAACTCCATTCCAGTAATTCCTGTTTTTTCACCTGCTATATCTAATCTTGGATAGAAAATATTCGCATCAGTTTCAAGGAAATTTCTAGAAACCATGCAAACGGTAGTTTGTCTCCAATTATGAGCAAACTCTAGAGGAGGTCTTGTAATCCCATGGAGACGAACTGCAAAGAACAATACAATCCAAAAACGTATGTCTGTAAGAATATGTAAGAAATTAGTTTTCAATAGACTCCCATATTAATAAATTCAATATGTGGGTCTATAGATTTTAATTCGCCCTCTTTTTAGTGTTTCCAGATCAATTGGGCTGAGGCCAACTTTTTTTCCTGAGTATCCTGTATTTTGGTGTGCCAGGGTAAAAGAGGTATTTGAAAGTACTTCATAAATAATGGCAGTATGATGTTTCATTTCTTCATGAAAGGTGATGCCGTTTTTGATGTACTTGAGTTTTACGCGTTCAAACTGAATGATATCTCCAGGATAAATTGTATCTTTTTCTAATTCAAGCAATTTTCCAAATTTGTATTGATGATTCCATGTGGCCCCGGCAAGTTCTAATGCTTGAGCTGCCAGGTCCCAACATTCACCTCGATCTACTTTTTTTCCGATTTTAGACTGAACGAATTCCAAAATTTTTAAATTAAGTGGTGGAATCGAATCAGAACGCAACAAAGCATCCTGCTGTGCTGAAAGTCCGATGGGAATCCAGCTGCAGAGTAGGAGCAAAAATTTTAGCATGTTTTTTAAACCGTTTACCAATTTTCTTTCAAATTTAAATAATTTTCTTTAGTCAATTGCCAAAGGTTTACTTCTTGTTCGAAATTTAGCCAACCTGGGATTCCGGTATATTGATGGACAAAATTAAATCCTATTTTTTTCAAAAGTTTGTTTGGTCCAGGATTTAAAGCGTACGGTTCGCAATACAATTCTTTCAATTCCATGTTCTTGAAAAAGACGGGAATGCATTTTTGAACAAATTGGATTCCAAGCCCTTTTGTTCGGTGATCTGGTTTCCATAAGTGCAGATGCATATACGCTTTTTCACCAAAACTTATTTTGCTTATATTGGAATGTCCAACTGCTTGACTATTTAATAACCAAATAAGGCAATAGGATTCTTTTTCGTTATAGGCTTGAGTAAGTTGTTTGGATAGAAATGCTCGCCATTCTGATTCCTTAGGCATTTTGCTAAGATCAACACCCATATTTGTTAAAAAGACGGGATCTGCCTGAGTCCAATATGCAATCAACGGATCAAGGTCCTCAATTTGTAATTCACGAATACTTAGTTCAGCTGCTTTTGGATTCATTCATTGTAATTTTTGTCCTTCCAATACCACCAGTTTAATTTTTGGGTTTCGTGTGTTTTTTCAGAAGCAAAGTAAACAGCGCAACGAAAGGTGTATAGCATACAAATATCATGAGTTTGGCCGGTAATTGCATTGAGCTGAAGGTATAATTCAAAGGGATTTTTATCTTTTAGGTCCGACAGATTCCGAATGCCAATATTCCATAAGTCCAATGCACAGGCTTTGCCAATCGAAGGGATTTTTTGTAATTCTTTTAAGGTAATATTTTTTAAATCGGTTTCCATTTGCTGTTATTGTTTCATTTTTCCATACTTATATCGATAACTGGCAGTTTGATAATAGGAAATTATTTTAAGTCTGTTGAGTGAATTCACAGGACTAACTTCTTCTAAATTTTCCAGACTGTCTTTATAGTTCCATTCGTAGCTTTTCTTTCGGTCATTTAAAATTAAAAAATTAGATGGATTTAAATATCCAAGCGTTCTGTAATTTCCAAGCAATGCCCGGTCTTCAGTTTCTTTCATTTTGTAAATATCCTTTCCATAAAATTCAGACTGATAGTTCCAATTTAAAATTCCAAACAAAGTGGGAATTAAATCAATTTGTGAAACCAATCGGGTAATTTTTTCGGATTGTTTACCACTATTATAAATCCAGGCAGGAATTAAATACTTTGAAATGTTGATATCCCACTTTCCAGCACTGCTTGCACAGTGATCAGCAACAATCAAAAACACGGTATTTTTAAACCAGGCTTTTGTTTTGGCTTCTTCCAGATATTTTGCAATAGCATAATCTGTATATTTTACAGCAGCATCTCTGCTTCCCTGAGGCAAATCAATTTTATCCTTTGGAAATGTATAAGGTTTATGATTAGAAGTAGTCATTACAAAATAGAATCCCTTCTGTTGTTTTTTATAATTTTTATCTTGTTCCTTGAGTAGGCGATTATAAATATCTTCATCAGAAACTCCCCATGCATTTTCAAACTGGACTTCATCGTCTGGAATATTTTGACGGGTAGTTTTAATTTTGTCGGTCAATGGATTTCCGCGATTTCTGTCAATGATGTTAAAACCTTGTCCGCCAAAAAAATTATTCATATTATCAAAATAGCCATCTCCTCCATAAACAAAGTAAGATTCATAATTCTTTTTTTGTAAGACCGTGTTAATGGAAAAAAGATTCTGATTGTCTGGTCTTCGAACTATACTGTTTCCGGGAGTAGGAGGCACACACAAAGTCAATGCTTCCATACCGCGCACGGTGCGTGTTCCGGTAGCATACAAATTAGAAAAGAAAATACTTTCGCTTGCCAATTGATCTAAATAAGGCGTTATGTTTTTAGTATTTCCAAAGCTGCCCAGGAAGTCCGCACTAAAGCTTTCCAGGCAGATTAACACAATATCCGGATGTGTTTCTGCACTATCTTGTTTTACATCCCGACTTAAATCCCAAAATTCTGTCCCAATATATGTTTGATTTTCCTGTTTAATTTCCTGTTTTATTTCTGTAAAGGCCTTTTCAATCTGGATCGTATCGTAAAATGTTTCATAATCCAATTCATTGGATCTGAATGCAGCAAAAAATGAGTATACTCCATTTTTTGATAGTTCGTTGTTATAAATATTTTGACTCCAATCGGCTTGTTTATTTTCAACAAAATATAAATAGATACCAGCTACTGCCAAAACAGGAGCCAAAACTTTAAACCGGTTTATAAAATTAACTTTGGATTGAAACGTACCATTAGTTAATTGTAATTTGTAAGTGATATAAAAAAAAGAGAAAATAATTGAAAAGACTGTACCAAATATCAGAGGCAAAGGATAAGATTGTTTAATGTTCTCTATTACTTCAAAGGTGTAAATCAAATAATCAACTGCTATAAAATTGAATCGCGTATTAAATTCAGACCAGAATGGAAATTCAGCCAGAAAACCAAATACAGCAATAAACAATAGAATAAATAGTACAAAATAACTTATAATTTTATCTAGTACCGATCCAATTAAAAATTTTGGAAAGATCAGCAGAAAAATTGTATACACTAAACTCATAAATAGTGCAGCTCCGAGATCAAATAGATATCCGTAAGTAAATATTCTTAAAAAATTAATAAAATTGAGATCGAGTTTATCAAAAGATAGAAAAAAGAAACAAAAACGTATCAGTAAACTGAAAACACAAAAGAATATTATATATGAAAAAAGTAAACCATATCTTCCTAAGTCGATTTTTAGCTTTAAGTTCATATTTTAATTGATTGCTTGAGTTGTTTAGAATCAGTAGAGATATTCCGCAAATTTATTAAGTTTGCTATATAAAGCTTAATTAATTCAAACCAATGAATAGAGTAGGTTTCATTTTCATTGTTAGCTGTCTTTTTCTGATTGTAAATTTATCAGGGCAAGCAAGCTGGAAGCTCTGGGCTAGTGGATTGCCGGCCGGTGTATTTCCCAAATTGGCCATTGCACCAAATCATGATATCTTCTATGGTTTGACAGGAACTCCCGGACCCAAGGGAATCGTATTCAAAAGGAATACTACAGACCCAAACGGTATTTTCAAGCAACTTCCAACAATGCCTGTACCAATCAGTATTACAAATAACATTCAAACGCAGATAGTCAATCAAAAGAATGATTTAATCGTAGGCATATTCAGAAGCAATGCGGCGGATCCGTTTCTTTTTTTATTTTATTAAAAAAGTCAAGCATGGCACTCTGTCCCTGTTGATTTTTTGCTAAATTTAGGTGCATTTTGTATAGCTCAGATAGTTGAATCTGGTTTAGTTAAAAGTAACTATTTAGTAGATTGAATGAAATTCCTATTAAAGATTGTTGTTCTTAGTTCTTCATTCGTCTTTAATTCGTGCATTCGTGGCTAAAAAAAACCCGGATAATATACATTTTGCAAATTCTAACTATTAATTTTATTTTACTCTATTATTTTATAAATATTAAATAAAATGGAAAACAAATCCCTTGCTTTTGACTACATGCAGAAAGCCTTGTTCGAAAACATGAATATAGGCGATACTTTAGACAATGAAACTAAGTTAAATCCGGATGATAAAAATGAATTGCAAACTATTTTGGATTCAATTAAAGGACTGGGTACACAGGCGATGCAAAATAATGCTCCTCAGGAAAATTACCTAAAGGTACAATTAGATGCCATGAATCGAAGCATGCTGAATACCTATGATACGATGGATAGCCTCAAGGAATCATTACAAGATGTTATTAAAGATGCAAAAAGTGCTTATCAATATGTTTTATTAATGTATTTGTTTGCATTTTATCTCGGAGTTGCATTAATAGTAACTTCAATCATTTTTGCAGCCCAGGACAAGGTTTTCTTTTCTATGGCATTTGGTGCCATAGGATTGATTGACATTGTCACACATTTTATCTATAAACCGCCACTTGATTTGCAAAGCAGTCGGGCAAATTTGGCTCAATTGATGGTTATACTTACCAATTGGTTTTCAGACGTTATGAATTTGAATACATTTATGGGCGAACAAGGTAAGAAGCTCACTTTAGATCAATTAAAGGAACTCTCAGATAAGCAAAATGCAAATACGGAGAAGATGCTCGGTCTGATTGAAAGATATTGTGAGCCAACTGTATCAGGTGATAAAAAATGATTTTGTTATGAATAGGATTCATTTGTTTGTTTTAGCAATTCTTAGCATTGGTTACATGCAGCAATCTATAAATGCTCAATGCATTCCACCCACTTCTTTAATGCAACGAGATGAATTTTTTTCAAATCCTGCGTTTGGGATTCATATCTCGATTAAAAAGGATAGACTGGATCGCCCCTATGTTTATATTACCAGTAAAAATGCAGGACTTAAAATATTTGATATTTCATCTGTTAATAATCCGGTACTCATTACAACAATCCCTCCGTCTTTATATGGAAATTTAGATGCCATTCAAGTTGTTCAAGAAGATCACTATCTGTATCTGACGCTTGGAGATATCTGGAACACCAATCAGGAGGCTGGATTAGCCATAATTGATGTAGAAAATCCTTCGCAAGCAAAGGTATTGGATTTTTACACTCATTCAGGGAGTATTGGAGGAGCCGGGAGTGTATTTATAGAAAACGATTTAGCTTATTTGGCTGCAATGCGCAATGGCTTAATTATTTTAGATATCAAGGATAAAAATAAAATCGTTTTTAAAAGTCAAATTAGATTTAGCAACGTGTTTCCACACAAAGATTCTGCGAATGTAGCCGCTTACAATGCTCGTGGTATCTGGGTACAAGATTCAATTGCTTATGTTTGTTATGACCGTGGAGGATTGCGCCTGGTGAATGTAGTGGACCCACTGCGACCAAAACAACTCGTTCAATATTGTTTTGAACCCTTGATCGATAAAGCCACAGCTTACAATGCCATTTGCATTTACAAACAGTATGCTTATGTAAGTCTGGATTATTATGGAATGGAAATTTTGGACATTTCAAATCCACAAAATATTAAGCAAGTCGCATGGTGGCATCCCAATACCTGGGCAGATACCAGCAATAATTTTCAAACCTGGGCCAACTCCCGAGGACATGCCAATGAATTGATTTATGATAGTAGTTGCCACAAAATTTATATGGCTTGCGGCCGTACCGATATCGCAGTGCTGGATGTCGAGGACCCATATCATCCAACTACCTGCGCAGAATTTGGTTCCGATAGTGATGATTACGGAAGCTGGGGAATTGATTTCTTTAAACAAAGGGCTTATGTAAGTTACATCTGGTCGCCATTTTTCCCACCCTATTCAAATTATACCGGATTTCGAAGCTTAGATGTAAAGGACTGTCAATCGACTGCAACAAATCAGCTGTTGAGGAAAAAGCTGATCGAAGAATTCATCGACCGGGATGCTGAAGCTTACATTCAATTAAATTTAAAAGAAACTTGTCAGGAATGCCAGGTAAGTTTATACAATTTGGAGGGACTTAAATTGTTGGATAAGTCTATACGAAACAAACAACATATAAAAATTCCATTTCAAGCAAATCAGGGAATTTATTATCTGGTTTTACAAACTAGAAACCAACAGGAAATTTTAAAATTTTTCCATCGTTAAGCGATTTGCTTTTATTCTAATAATAGAATGAATTTTAGCTATCTCAGGTATCTGATATTTGTTTTATACACAATTCTCTGATTTCCCAAAGTTGTTGATCATTTAAATGATTCATGTTATTGGACAGCAACCATTGCTTTATAAACATTTTGTGAATTACTAGTTTGCGATTGTAAATTTCATCCGGATTAATTTCATGTTCTTCTAAAATTTCATTTTCTATATCCAAATTAATTGCCGTGTTGCCAGTAAAATCAAATCGAAGCTTTTTATACTTTAAGTAGCAATGAGCCTCTGGAACAGCAGATAAGCGATTTGCTTTAAATACATTGCTTAGTATAGGCGTATTGTTTTCATTCATTTCAAAAATGCCAACATACAATTTAAGTTCAGCATGTAAATTTTCATCCGACAGTCTTTTTAATAAAGCATGCTTGCTACTGCAAGTACCTTGTAGTTCGTTAAGCACCGTCAAAGGATCTGTTTTATCAACATTTCGCCTGTAGTTTAGTTCAGCAATAAAATTGCAGGCATCTTTAAATTGGAAAATATTATTATTTCTAAAAGCTGTTGAGTAAATTCCCTGAGCAGTTATAGGAAAATCTGGAATCGCATTCATTTAAATCATATTACAAATGCGTAACGGAATTCATCCACATAGTTTTCATTTTTATAAACAGCTTTGCGAAATACCCCTTCCAAAATATAATTATTTTTTTCAAGCACCCTCATAGATGCTTTGTTGTAAGCATACACTGAAGTAAATATTCGTTCAAAACCTAATTCCTGCGTTGCATATTGTGTGATTAATTTAACAGCTTTGCTTGCAATACCCATGTTCCAGTATTCCTCACCGAGCCAATACCCCATCTCTAAAGATTTCTCATAAACATCTGACTGTTTATTGAGTCCGATGATTCCACAAAATTGATTTTGATGATCAATTGCAAATGTGAGCTTTGGGTCTTCTTGAATTAATTTTTCTAAAAACTGATCTGCATCTGATTGGGTATAAGGATGTGGAAAGTAGTTCCTCAAATTATCCCAAATTTTTTTATTATTTGCTAGGCGAATCAACGCTGCTAAATCTTTCTCACAAAGGGCACGAAGGAGGAGTGGGTGATCAAGTAGCATAAATTCAATTACGAATATAAAAAGATTTAAATTCTTCAGTTTCGTAATTCGCAATTAAAAATTCGTAATTATTTGGCACTCCCATCTTCTTGATACAAACCATGAATATTTCCTTCAGGATCGGTGAAGTAGGAAAGCCATCCAACGGTAGGAATTGCCATTTTGGGGACCACAATTTTTCCTCCCATGCTTACTATTTTGGAAGCGGTCTGTTCTAAATTTTCAACTTGTATGGAATTTACAATGGGTTGACCGGGATGTTTTTTCTTCATAAAGCCCCCATTAATTCCGGGAGTTGAAGCGTCACCGGAACTGCAGGTCCAATATTCATCAGAGAGAAATTGTTGGAATTTCCAATCAAATACTTCTTTAAAAAAATCCATTTGTTGGTTTGGATTCTCACAGGGAATTTCGAAATGTACGATGCGATTCATGGAATTAGTTGATAGTTGATAGTTGATAGTTGATAGTTGATAGTTGATAGTTGATAGTTCAATGTTCAATGTTCAATGTTCAATGTTCAATGTTCAATGTTCAATGTTCAATGTTCAATGTTCAATGTTCAATGTTCAATGTTCAATGTTCAATGTTCAATGTTCAATGTTCAATGTTCAATGTTCAATGTTCAATGTTCAATGTTCAATGTTCAATGTTCAATGTTCAATGTTCAATGTTCAATGTTCAATGTTCAATGTTCAATGTTCAATGTTCAATGTTCAATGTTCAATGTTCAATGTTCAATGTTCAATGTTCAATGTTCAATGTTCAATGTTCAATGTTCAATGTTCAATGTTCAATGTTCAATGTTCAATGTTCAATGTTCAATGTTCAATGTTCAATGTTCAATGTTCAATGTTCAATGTTCAATGTTCAATGTTCAATGTTCAATGTTCAATGTTCAATGTTCAATACATTTTATTGCGGTGCAAAAATAATTAATTTAATTGGATTCGTGAGGATGAACCTTTGGACTGGATAAAGAATAAGCCTTCATGAGGATCTCTAAAAAAGCATCTTTTTCTATGGCTTCAATTTTCACATGGGTCCAACCCAGGCTTCCCCATTTGTTGGAAAGCGGCCAATAGATTTCTGGATTTAATTTATTATAGATGTATTGATCTGCTTCTTCCAATTTGACGCAAACCAGATTGGTTTTAGCATCAAATGTGGCAAAAATTCGTTTCTTGGTTCGGAAGGAAGTTTTTTCAAAATGTGCTTGTTCGGAAACATCTTCTAAACTACCACAAATAGAACGCAAGTCATCAATACTAATCATATTTTTATTTAATCAAAATCTTTTTAAATCCAATTGGAATGTTGCTTTTGGAATCGTAAATTCGGAACAAGTAGATGCCAAAAGGAAGATTCGTTTTATCAAATACGGTTCCGCTTGAAATATACCTTCCTGTAAATGTAAACAAATCGGCGGTTAAATCTGCAACATCTGATTGAATTTGTAGAATATTTTCATTTTCTATAAAAATGTAATCGGTATCAATTTTCAAATTCTTCGTTAAATGTTTGGTTTGGGTTGCTTCTGCCAGTTCGTAACAACCGATATCAAATGCAATTCCTTGAGGACGTTTACGACCCTCCAGATCAAGTTGTACCAAAGCAGAAACGAGATTGCTGCCTGCATTCCAGGCCGGACTGTTGTTTGCCAAATGATAGTCATTGGCAGCAGCATTCAAAAATACGCTGTTGTTATTACTGATTAAGAGGGAGTGCGCATCGTGGCCCAAAGCTTGCCAGCTTGCAAAATTTATATAAGAACTTCCTTGATTGATGGTCATTTTATCATTGAGCAGATTGTAATCTCCAAAATAATTGGTGCATGAACTTTCAATATCCAAACTTCCTTTGGGGGATGCGCTTAGTAAAATATTATTCATCACAAACAGACTGTCGCTTTCTATCGCGAGGATGGCCCACTGGGAACCAGCAGGAACCAGAACCGTATTGTTAAATACTTTTACGTTGTTGCAACCAGTTGCAGCATCTCCATGAAACAAAGTGATGCCATTGCCTCCATTTCCGGATCCATTATTATAGAGCAGATTGTTGTAAACCTCACTGTCATAAATCCCTTGCAAATTGAGTCCGATGCGGTTGTTGTAACAGGTATTGTTATAAATTTTTACATCTACAGAAATTCCCGGAGCTCCGCTGCTGAGATCAGGATTGAGTTGAATGCCGGCTGCCTTATTATTAAAACATTGGTTGTAACGAATGAGCACCCGATCGCTGTTATTGGAGACATAAATCCCATGTTCGCCATAAGAGCGTTTGCAAATATTGTTTTCTGCAAGAAAATCGTCGGTATAACCGGTAAAAATGCCGCGGTAACAGCTGTCCACAATACAATTTCGAACCGTGATGTGGTTGGCAAGCACCGCACGAATGCCATCTTCCCCGGATCCATTGGCATCGGCAATTGCATTTACTTTAAAACCGTTTACTTCGATGTAGTCGCTGCCTTCAACATTCAGTCCATCAAAGCCGCGGCCACAAGATTGATTGATCACCACGGCATCGCCCATTGCAAAATACACGATCTCTTTACCGGGACTGCCACTGGCTTTATAAAAATGATCAAATCCTTTATAAAAACCATTGTAAACCAAAATACTGTCACCGGCTTTTACTTTGTTGGTTGCAGTTTGGATGGTTTTAAAAGCCAGCGCAAAACTCAATCCGGAATTGGCATCATTGCCAGTAGGTTTTACATGGTAGTTTATAGCAAGTAACGGACTGGTAACAATGTAAACAGAAAATAAAAAGCAAAGCAGGTATTTCATTGGTATAAATTTGATTTGCAAGATAGGGAACCAGGAGGAAATTATTTTAAAGACTTTACCGGCGGCAGCAAGTAATGAACACTTGTCTGATTTAAATGAATTTGTAATCCTGATTTATCAGATTATTGCAAATGCCTGGGATATACTGTAAGTATGAAATTTATCAATTAAGCATGCTATTTATTAAATTTTAATAAAATCCAGCATTGGTTATTCTAATATTCGCTATGGATAGTTATAGAATAATGCGATGAATAAGATCGTAGGTTTTATAATTAAAATAGTATATCTTTTCTATAATTGATAGGTACTATTAATTTTTTAGGCATGTTAAAATTTGAATATTATTAAAAATTTGTAATTTTATTTTTTATTATTAGTTTGTATAAAATTATGGTTGCCAATAAATTAATATGCATTTTGTGTATCTTTTTTAGTTTCACATTGAAATATAACTTAACATCTCAAAATCATGCAATTAATTGGATTTTAGGGTATGGTATCAACAACGATACCAGTTTGTATGGTAGAACTATTTTGAATTTTTCGGATACTTCTGTAAATTTAACTAGAAATTCTGGAGGATTTAAATTTGAACTTGGATTTGAAAATAATTTTTATTCGGATAACCAAGGAAAATTAAGATTTTTTTATGACGGATTTAGATTAGGAAATGCAATTGATTTCAATATTATTGAAAACGGAGATACATTAAATCCAGGAAGAATATGGCAATTATATCAGGGAGGTTTTTATCCTATTAGTGATGCTTCAGTTTTTCTACCATCTGAGAAATATGATAGTATTTTAACTTTGGTCCATTTACCAATCGACTTATATATGGGTAAGCCTTTTTCTCCAAGTATTTACCAAACCTTAATAAATATTAATTCCAATGGTGGAAAAGGAAAAGTTATTTTAAAGAACAAAGCAATCTTTAAAGGTAATATCTCACCAATTGGCTTTAGCGGATGTCGGCATTCCAATGGTAGAGATTGGTGGTTACTCTTCAAAAGCAATCAAGGCCCAAAGTACTATAAAGTGCTTTACTCAAAAACTCAAGTTAATAAAATTGATTCACAAGAAATAGGGAGTTCAGTTATTGATTATTCATCGGTTGGTAATGCAGTTTTTTCACAGAATGGGAAAAAATTTGCTAGAATTTCTAATCAGGACGGAATACAAATATTTGATTATGATAGATGCAATGGAAATTTATCAAATTTTATCCAAATTGAGAATGATTCTATAAAACCTTCAATTTGGGTCAATGTGGCGATATCGCCAAATAGTAAATATCTGTATGCGTCCACCAATAGGAAAATATTTCAATACGATTTAGAGGCAGCAAATATTCAAGCAAGTATGGAAATCGTAGGAATTTGGGATGGATTTATCTATGATAGATATTTTACAACCAGTTTTTGTGATATGCAGCTAGCTGCTAATGGAAAAATTTACATATCATGTGCAAGTGGAAATATTTTTTTGCATGTTATAAACAATCCTGATTTAAAAGGTGGAAATTGTAATTTTCAATTACGAGCCTTAGCCTTGCCCAGCTATATTGCATGTGGCTTGGGTAACTATCCAAATTATTTATTGGGACCTGAACAAGGAAGTATCTGCGACAGCTTAACAACAACTTATACTGTTGATACAAACGAACCGTTCCATTTATTTCCAAACCCATCTGATGGTATTTTAAGAATTGAAGGTGAGGCGTTGAATTATTATAAAACAATTGAAATAAGCGTTTTCGATATCTCTGGGACAAGCATTAACAATCAATTTTTAGATGGCAGTTTAACTGCCTGGACTTTGAATTTTGATTATTTGAAAGCCGGTCTCTATTTTATTGAAATAAAATTAGATGGTAAATTGGTTCAGACATTTAAATGGGTAAGGAATTAATTTTAATTTCGAGAATGATTTCAATAATTGAGTTTTTATAATCTTTTAAATTTCTAGTAATTAAAATTCCAATATTATTTTCAAGTTCTGCTTAATACTAAATTGCGTATTCAAAATCATTAAATGTAGAATGAATGGCCAATTTTATAGTTTGGTCTCTTATACTAACTAATTCAACCAAGGATTTAAAATTTGCCAGGATGTACCTTGAATCTTTTCTTTTATATTGAGATTGTGATATGTAATCTATGTTTGCAAAAGAAAGCGATGAGACACAGATTCTAATTTTACCCAATTCCGCCAATCTAAAAAGCTGTTCAGCAGATTGATAAAAAGGTTGACGCCCGTAGAGTAAACCCAGCCAAATAATTGTGTCTATAGTTATTTTTAGATTTTAGTTTGAATATTTTTTTGCAATATGAACTTTGTATAGAGTTTTAAAGTCGGTGGATTTATTGCTGGTTAATAATCCAGAAAGGCTTTTAACGATTGGGGTTATTTCTTTTTGGGCTGGCTTGTTTAAATTAGTGATATGTTCTAAATAAGCTTCAACTAGTTTGGAAAGACTGATATTCCTTTTGCGGGCATAGGATTTAGCTTTTTCAATTACTTTTTCATCCAGACATAGGGTTAATTTTGCATCCATGATATTAAAGTTATACGGACAAAATACAAAATGTTACGTAAAGCAGCTTTTATTTCTTCATTCCCCATTTTCTAACGAATTTGCAGGCTTTAATTCAAAACATGCTAAAAGTAAATTGGATACTCTTACTGGGACTCTTGGTTTTTAAACTCCAGGCCCAGATCAGCTTTCCGGTCAATGGTGTCAGACCACCTGAAAACCGCATCGTATTAATTCAAAATGCGATGTTGCATCCCGACAGTTCAGCAAGGTCTTATTTGGGTGAGATTCTGATTAAAAATGAATGGATCCTAGAAATTGGTGCTACCGTCAGTCATCCGGAAGATGCCGTTCGCTTTGATTTTCAGGGGAAACATGTCTATCCTTCATTTATCGATCCTGTCAGTGACTATGGAATGGGCGAAGTTAAACGCAGTCCTACAAGAAACAATATGGTAAGTTCTAAGGAAGGGGCTTTCTCCTGGAATGAAGCCCTCCGCTCAGAAATTAAAGCAGCACAATTGTTTGTTTATAAAGATGAAGCAGCAAGCAAACTTAGGGAAGCAGGTTATGGGATCGTCCAAACCCACTTTGCAGATGGAATTTCAAGAGGCAGCGCTTGCATCGTAAGTTTAAAACAAGCCAATGAACACGAACTCATTCTTACTCCGGAGTCTGCGCACTGCATGAGTTTTAATAAAGGCAGTTCAACCCAAGATTATCCGAATTCCCTGATGGGTTCTATTGCCTTGTTGCGGCAAGCGTATCTGGATGGTTTGAATTATGAACTTGCGATTAAACCCAAAGAAACCAATTTAAGTATCGAGGCATGGAATCAAATGCAGCAACTGACCCAGTTGTTTATTTGTACCAATCCGCTGGATCTGTTACGGGCTCAAAAAATTGCAAAGGAATTTCATAAGAGCTATCAAATTCTGGGAAGTGGTAAAGAATATCAAATCCTGGATGCATTAAAAAATGATTCAATTAAAATCATTGTGCCGCTCAATTTTCCACCGGTTTACAATGTGGATGATCCCTATGATTTGTTGCGCATTGATTTATCAGATCTCAAACACTGGGAACTGGCCGCTTCCAATCCGGCGATGTTGGCTAAAGCAGGCATTTCATTTGTATTTACCGGACAGGACTTAAAAGATCGCAAGGAGTTACTAACTAACGTACGTAAGTCCATTCAACGGGGTTTGTCTGAATCGCGGGCTTTGCATGCATTGACCATGGGTCCTGCGGAATATCTCAATATTCAAAACAAAGCCGGTAGCCTTGCTAAAAATAAACTGGCTAATTTTATTGTGACTGATCTTCCGATCTTTCAAGATAAATCCAGTATTAAAGAAAATTGGATACAAGGTGCGCGTTATCATTTTTCAAAACCAAAAGCAGATAGCATATCGGGAACGTATGAACTTCGTTTAGAACCCAGTCTGTTTACGCTAAGCATCGAAACAGATGGAGATAAAATGGATTTCAAACTCAAGTCAAAAGATTCATTGAAGTTGAGTCTGAGTGCAAAAATTCAAGAAGGGTACATTTCCGGTAAACTAAATCGCGGCAACCCAAGTGGAGATGTACTTTTTTCTTGTTACAAAACGGAATCAGGATGGACAGGTAATGCACAATTAGAAAATGGATCCTGGCAACCCATGAGCATATTGAGATTGAAACCGGCTACTTCCAACATTAAAAAAGATAGCATTTCAACCAAAACAACAGACAGCATCGGAGCGCTGTTATATCCATTAGGTGCCTATGGATGGAAATCAAAACCACTTGCAAAAACCTATTTAATTAAAAATGCAACTGTTTGGACCAATGAAAAAGAAGGCATCTTAAAAAATACAGACGTCCTGATACAAAATGGTAAAATCACTGCTTTTGCAAAAAATTTACAATCTGCACAAGCCATTGTCATTGATGGCACCAATAAACATTTGACGGCAGGAATCATTGACGAACATTCGCACATAGCAGTGAATGGCGGTGTTAATGAATGTTCGGAATCCAATACATCCGAAGTTCGCATTGGAGATGTAATCAACAGCGATGACATTAACATTTACCGGCAGTTATCCGGTGGAGTTACCACAGCACATATATTGCATGGTTCCTGCAATCCAATTGGCGGACAAACCGCGCTTATCAAATTGCGATGGGGTTATCTTCCTGAAGAAATGAAATTTGAAAAGGCAGATGGCTTTATAAAATTTGCATTGGGAGAAAATGTCAAACGAAGTGGTGGAAATCAAGGCGGCCGTTATCCCGATTCGCGAATGGGTGTCGAACAAGTTTATCTAGATGCATTTACACGCGCTAAAGAATACGACGCACTTCGAAAAGCAGATCCTACGCATACCCGCCAAAATTTGGAACTGGATGCGATTGCTGAAATCATCAATAAAAAACGGTTTATTACCTGTCACTCTTATGTACAATCCGAAATCAATATGTTGATGAAAGTGGCCGAACGATTTAATTTTAAAGTCAACACCTTTACACACATTCTCGAAGGCTACAAAGTTGCAGATAAACTCAAACAGCACGGAGCAGGTGCCGCTGGATTTTCGGACTGGTGGGCCTATAAATTTGAAGTGTATGAAGCCATTCCTTATAATGGAGCTATACTGCACGACCAGGGCGTTGTTACTGCGTTTAATTCTGATGATGCAGAAATGGCCCGAAGACTGAATCAGGAAGCAGCCAAAGCCATTATGTATGGCAATGTTTCTGAAGAGGAAGCCTTGAAATTTGTTACTCTCAATCCTGCAAAACTTTTACACATAGATGATCGGGTAGGAAGTATTAAAAAAGGAAAAGATGCCGACCTGGTTTTGTGGAATGATCATCCTTTATCTATTAAAGCATCGGTCGAAAAAACATTTGTTGATGGAATTTTATTTTTTGATAAAGAGGAGGATTTAATCTTGCGCAAAGAAATTTCAACAGAACGAAATCGGATCGTACAAAAAATGATTAAAGCAAAAGCAGCTGGCGAAGGAGCCGAAAATTTTAGTTCGAGACCGCGTCGTTTATACCACTGCGATTCTATTGGTGAATAATATTATAATAGCAACACATGAACAAATTAGTACTATTGGGTTTCCTACTATGCATTTCTGCAAAGTGTTATTTGCAACCTGCACCTGCAGCAAAGCAACAAGAAGCCATTGCGATTGTTGGAGGAACCATCCATGTAGGAAATGGACAATCGATCACCAACGGATTGATTTTATTTGATAAAGGAGTTTTGCAATATGTTGGGACCGATTTAAGCAAAGCTGCATCGATTAAAAATCGCATCGATGCAAGCGGAAAACAAATTTATCCAGGATTTATCTGCATGGCTACCAACTTAGGCCTGGCTGAAATCGAACAAGTAAAGGCAACCATAGACTACGAAGAATTTGGTTCTTTAAACCCTAACGTACGTTCGTTAACCTCTTACAATACAGACAGCAAGATCATTCCAACAGTAAGGAGCAACGGCATGTTGCTGGCTCAAGTGATTCCAAATGGTGGGATTATTTCCGGACAGTCTTCTGTAATGCAGCTCGATGCCTGGAATTGGGAAGATGCGGTTGTAAAAGCAGATGAAGGAATCTTTTTAAACTGGCCCTCACCCAATCCTCCCCGTCGATTCGGACAAGAAACAGATAAAAATCAGCAAGATCCGGATCGTTATCAAACCGAAATGAATGCACTTAAGGTCTATTTTGATGAAGCCATGGCTTATTCTAAAGTTCCTCATAAAACCAACATCAATCTGGCATACGAGGCCATGATCGATTTATTTAAAGGAACCAAAAAGCTATACATCCGCGCACAAGCAGCAAAGGCAATCATTCATTCCGTGCAATTTGCAGAAAAGTACGGTTTGAAACCGGTATTAGTCGGTGCCAATGAAGCCTGGAGGGTGGTTGATTTTTTAAAAGAACATCAAATTGCGATTATTTTAGGACAAGTGCAAAGTTTGCCTACTCGTGAAGACGATGATTACGATCAGCCTTATAAAAATCCTAAAATTTTACAGGATGCCGGCATTTTATATTGTTTTTCTATCAATGGTTTCTGGGAGCAGCGGAATTTGCATTTTCAGGCAGGTCATGCTTTGGGGTTTGGATTGAATTATGAACAAGCAATTGCAGGTTTAAGTCTGAATCCTGCCAAAATATTAGGCTTGGATCATCGGTTGGGAAGCTTGGAGGCAGGAAA
The DNA here is from genome assembly GCA_016714025.1 of Saprospiraceae bacterium. Classification (NCBI taxonomy): domain Bacteria; kingdom Pseudomonadati; phylum Bacteroidota; class Saprospiria; order Saprospirales; family Saprospiraceae; species Saprospiraceae bacterium. Next base: position 760,089 of record JADJOB010000002.1, read on the forward strand.
AGATGCAACTTTTATAATCAGCGACGGAGATGTTTTGGATATGCGAACCAGTCGTGTGAGTCGTGCCTTTATCCAGGGAAGAGCCATTGATTTAGATAATAAGCAAAAAGAATTGTACCGCAGATTTTACAGTAAGTATCATCCGGAATAAGATGCAAGCAGTCATTCACGTTTAATGGGTATGTATTTACGCCATCTATTTTTTCTGGTATTCTTTCCGGTTTTTCTGATAGCTCAGGAAGCACCCAAAGAATTTCAAACAATAATTGATGGACAGCCCGTCAAAGTAATTGTAAACAATGGCGATACTTTGTTTGAAATTTTATTAGAAAAAGCAGTCGTTCGACCGTTGATCGTTTTTGATGATTATAAATCAGAGAACCTGTATCATAAATACCGACGTTATGCAGCAGTGGTTTATCCATATGCTGTCCATGCAGTCCGTTTATATATGCAATTGCAAATACTGACAGAAGGACAATCAGACAAAGAGCGAAGAAAAATCGTAAAACAAATCAGCAATACTTTGGAAGAAGAATTTGAAAACCCTTTAAAAAATCTGACAAAAACCCAGGGACTCATTCTTACAAAAATGATCGAGCGGCAATTGGATAAACCCTTTTATGGAATTGTAAAAGAATTGAAAGGTGGATTTTCCGCTTTTATGTGGAATGAAGTGGGTAAAATGAATGGATATAAATTAAAAAATAAATACGAAAAAGGACAAGACAAAATTATGGATGCGGTCCTGGAAGAATTTGATATGACTGTTGATTTAAAATAAGTATGAAAACAAACATAAGCTGGGAAGCACCATCCAATATTGCCATTGTAAAATATTGGGGTAAGCGAGAACAACAATTGCCGATTAATCCTTCGTTAAGTTTTACTTTAAATTATTGTAAAACAAAAACAAGCATCCAATGGGAACAGCGCAACGGACAAGATCATTTGGATTTTGAATTTTTTTATGATGGCCAAAAGAAACCACGTTTTGAATATAAACTCAAAACATTTTTCAACCAAGTTGAACTTCTTTATCCGGAATTCAAGTCAGTTTATTTAAACATTGATTCTATCAACAGCTTTCCACATTCTGCGGGGATTGCTTCTTCTGCATCGGCTATGGCTGCACTTGCACTGTGTGTCATGAGCATTGAAAATGAAATCAAAGGCTTTGTGATGCCGCAGGATGAATTTTTAAATAAAGCATCTTATTTAGCTCGCTTAGGGTCTGGTTCTGCATGCAGGTCAGTGTATCCTTTTGCAGCAGCCTGGGGACAATCAATGCACTTGCCAGGAAGTTCAGATGAGTATGCAATTCCAATGGAAAATCACCTTCATGAAGAGTTCAAAACGTTACAGGATTATATTTTTATCGTAAGTCGTGCAGAGAAAAAAGTTTCTTCCAGTGCCGGACATCAATTGATGGAAAGACATCCTTATCGGGATGCACGTATTTATCAAGCGCATGAAAATTTTAATCAGTTATTATCGGTATTAAAAGCAGGAGACTGGCTTGCTTTTGCAAAAATTTGTGAAACGGAAGCATTGAGTTTACATGGATTGATGATGAGTTCAAATCCATCTTATATTTTATTAGAACCAGAATCCATACACATCATCAATGAATTAAAATTATTTCAACAAGAATCTAAATTACCCATCACCTTTACAATTGATGCGGGTCCCAATATTCATGTATTATTTCCTGAGCGAATCAAAGAAGCAGTAGATGCATGGATTCAACAAAGTTTAAGCAGGTATTGGGAAGAAGAGCACATCATTTTTGATGAAGTTAGTCATCCCAAATTTGGGGTTTAGAATCACAAGCAAGTTTCTCTTTTTCCTTCCCCTTCCCAAACCCAGGGTTTAAACCCTGGGTTTGGGAAGGGGAAGGAAAGAGAAGTTCCTCACCAAATATTTTTTTGTTCCAGATTTACTTTTTCCGGATAGAACAGTTTGGTTGTCCGAAGAAAATTTTCAGAAAAATCGGATACATAGAACTGATCGCTGCCTGTTTTTTGATCACTTAGTAAATTTTGTTCAGCTAAGGCTGTTTTCAATGCAGCAGCGGTGACATCAGTAGAATCGAGCACCGGCATTTTGTTTTTAAAGAAATCTGTTATTTCCTGTCTAATTAGAGGATAGTGTGTGCAAGCAAGCAAGAGGGCATCAATATTATTTAAATGTGGGTCGCTCAAATAAGTTTCCAGGACCGAATGACTAATCGCATTGTTTACAAAGCCTTCTTCAATCATGGGTGCTAATAAAGGTGTGGCTAATGAATACAATTCGACAGATTTTTTTCGAACATGAAATTGTTTGTCGTAAACACCCGATTGAACGGTCGCGTGTGTTGCAATCAGTCCGACCCGATGGTAATCGTGTTGGCAACAATAGTCAACCAAAGGATCGACTACATTGACAAAGACTGCTTTGTCTTTAAAAAATTCCAATAAAACTTCGTAGGCAGCGGTTGAAGCAGAATTGCAAGCAACTACGATGGCTTTGCAATCATTTTCTAATAGAAACCGGCAGATTCGCAATGAATAATAGCGTATGGCATCGTGAGATTTTTCACCATAAGGTAAATGGGCTGTATCTCCAAAATAAATAAAACGTTCGTTGGGTAAATTGTAATGAATAGCAGAAGCAACCGTAAGACCGCCGACTCCGGAATCGAATATTCCAACAGGCCGTCTGGCATTGCTATTCACAAATCAGATTCCTAGTTTTAACTTAACGCTGGCTGTAACATCCATAGAGTCTGCAGCATAGAGTAGAATTCCTGTACTGGAATCAAAGATGTAAGTAAACTGACCTTCTGTTGCCACTTGTTTGATAGCATTATTTACTTTATCAATCAATGGTTGTAACAATTCTTGTCTTTTGGTAGCCAATTGTTTTTGAACCTCTTGCTCGTATTTGGACAATTCGCCTTCTTGTTCTTTTAACTTTTTCGCTTCTTCATCCAATGCTTTTGGGCTTATTTCACCGGATTGTTCACGACGTTGGAGGTCTTTATATTTTCCTTCCAATTCCTGAACCATCATTTGGCCTTTTTTCTCCAATTGGGTCTGAAGTGCCTGTAAGTTGGCATCAGCTTGTTTGACTTCCGGCAATTCAGCCAAAAGGGCTTGTGAATTCAGATAACCAAATTTTTGAGCCTGGAGGCCAGTAAAACTGATCAAAAGGCTGAGCACTGATAAATATAAAAGCTTGATATTCATTCGTTTAAAAATTTAGGAATGCAAAGATAGGACAGCGGAGCGGATCCTTATTATTTCGATTTTAATTTTTTGATGATTGCTTCTGTCTTATCAAGGTCTTTACTGTAATAAATGATTCCTGCAGAGCCACTGGTATCAAACATCGCTTCCAAACCACTACCGGAGGCAAACTCCTGTATAGCGGCATATACGCGATCCTGAATGGGACGCACGAGGTCTTGTCTTCTTCTGAAGAGTTCCCCTTCTTCTCCAAAGCGATCTTTTTGCAGCTTGCGTACTTCTTTTTCTTTATTGGTAATTTCCTCTTCTTTTTGTTTGCGTTGTTCTTCGGTCAACAAGACTTGTTCAGCCTGATATTTGTTATACATGGCTTTTATTTTATCGTATTCAATTGAGATCTCCTGTTTCCATCCGGCCGCTACCCGATCCAATTCATCCTGGGCTTTTTTGTAGTCGTCCAAATTATCCAATACCTTATTGACGTCAACAAGGGCAAAACGTTGGCTGGAAACGGTACTTTGGAACCCCAAAGCCACAAATAGCAAAAGAAACAGTCTGGAAATCATATTTTTCATTTTAATGCTTAGTTAAACGTGTTTGTATTTATAAAATTGCGTAAAAGTAAGGTTTTTGCCGCTTTGGCATGGCCTTGTTTTATACTCAAACTCTAATTTAATTCCTTTCGTTTCTTCAAATCCGTATTTAACCTAAACTTAACGGCAGGATAAGGAATTCTTTGCCTCAGGAATTTTGAGAGCTTTCCTTTGATTACAGTAAGACAATTTGTATTTTTGATTAGATATTCTTATAATAAACTAAAATCCATATTGTGAATAAAAATCTCCTGTTCCTTTTTATTGCAATTATTTTACAAGTTGATTTTTTAATTGCACAATCACCTCGGTCGATTCACGCAAACAAATTTAGTAGCAATTTAAAAATACCAAGAACTAAAATTACAAGTTTTGCAAATTATTACATTCATGCTGATTTTAATAATTTAGAAAATAAAAAAGAATCACAAGTTGTGCCTAAAAGAAAATTGGATAGCATAATAAGCAGAGGAACAGGAATTCAAGATATTCCTGAGAAAAAAACCTATACCTATAATGAGCATGGGAATGTATTGGAAATATCCGAATTTGAGTGGGATGCAAGTCAAAGTAGCTGGTTAAATCTTTTTAAAAATGAATTTACCTATGATCAAAACCAAAATTTAATTAATAGCATTAGTTACCAAGGTGATCAATTTAAATGGAATAAAATACTGAATGCAGAATATATTTATAATTTAAGTAACCAATTGCAACAAGTTATAAGATTCAATTGGGATGATTCAAATTTAAAATGGATTTTTGATACCAGAGATACACTTAGCTACAATCAAAAAAACCAAATCATTTTAGTTGAAAGTTATAAATGGAATGAAAATTCAAAAAATTGGATGATGCAATACAAAGCGATTGAAGAATATAATGCTTTTGATCAATTGATTCAGGAAACTGGCTTTGAATGGGAACAGAGTTCCAGACAATGGGTCAATTTGTTTCGATCTGAATGGACCTTTCATCCAAGTGGTAAGATATATCAGATCCTCTCATCACTTTGGGATGATTCAATTGGAGATTGGAGTTATCTTTCCAAAACAGAAGATATTTATAATGCATCTAATCAATTGGTCAATTTTCTCGATTACATTTTTGATGTAAATTCTAATCATTGGGTGGCAACTACTCGAACTGAATTTATTTATGATCCTAATGGTAATGTTATTTCTGAATTATATTCAACTTATGATGACATTAAATTAAAATGGTCAGTTTTATTAAAATTGGAAAATACTTTTAATAACAATTTTAGTCTACAAGATTTGGTACTACCATTTTCCGATGATTACAACTTGAATAATTTTCATCACATGTTGTTAAAAACGGCTTATTTTGATAATTCACAGGGAAACTTTGTTAATGATGCAAATGATTTATTTTATTATTCACCCATCGATGTTGTAAAGACACAAAATGCAAATCATTTGGATTTTCAAATTTCTCCAAATCCGGCACATGATGTGGTAAAATTTAATTTCGGAAATGAATCGAATTCATATCAATTTGCTGTTTATTCAATAGACGGTCAACTGGTTCAATCAGATGAAATTAAAAACAACTGCATTCTAGATATTCATAAAATTCCAGCTGGAATTTATTTCTATCATATCAGGGATAATCATCAGGAACGAGCAACCGGAAAGCTAATCATACAGAAGTAAGTAGGTATTCCTCAATCAATCGTACGGATACTAATAAATTGTTTTCAATCGGTTCGATCGTTTTGAATATTTTAAAAAACAGTAATAGCTATTTAAAGAGCTGACATTATCTTTAGGCCATGAATTCTGTTTACTTATTGGGAACTGGTGATTGCAGCATCCAGGATATTAAAATGATATTAGATGCAGATTTAATTCTGGACGTAGAACCAGCTTTGAAGTTAAAGTTGCAGCAACAACGAACCAAACTGGAAGCAATTCTAGATGAAAGTGACCAAGCAATTTATGGAATTAATACAGGATTTGGAGCACTTTGCAATACTATTATTGCAGATGACAAGCTTAATGAATTGCAATCAAATCTCGTGAGATCCCATGCCTGTGGTTTTGGAGCATTGGTCCCAATCCCCACAGTTCGATTGATCTTATTATTGAAAATCATTTGTCTTTGTAAAGGATATTCTGCAGTTCGATGGGAGTTGATTGAATTTTTAATTCAGTTATTCAATCAAAAAATCACGCCGTTAATTCCTGAGATGGGTTCTTTAGGAGCTTCCGGAGATTTAGCACCTTTGGCACATCTTTCATTACCCTGTATCGGTGAAGGAATTTTGAATTACGATTCAAACGAGTATTCAAGCTTTGATTTGTTGTCTAAACTAAACATTCCAATTCCATACCTAAGGGCAAAAGAAGGTTTGGCTTTATTAAATGGTACACAATATTCCCTGGCTTTATTGTTTGCTGCGTGGGATTCAGCTGAACGGTCTTATCACAACAGCAATTTAAATGTGGCCCTTTCTATGGAAGCATTTAATTGCAATTCAGGATTTTTGCATCCGAAGATTCATGAGATACGAAAACAAGCCGGACAGATTCATGCTGCCAATGAAATTTCAATTTGGTTGGATGGCAGTGATCTTAATTCAAGAGATCAAAAATCAGTACAAGATCCATATTCTTTTAGATGTTCGCCACAGGTTCATGGTGCAAGTTATGATGCCATACGCTATTGTAAATCCATCATAGAAAATGAAATTAACAGCGTTACAGACAATCCGCTCATGCTTTCTGAAACTGAAATTGTATCGGGTGGAAATTTTCATGCACAGCCCCTGGCACTGGCATCGGATTTTTTATGTTTAGCCGTTGCGGAATTAGCCAATATATCTGAACGGAGATTGTATCAATTAGTTTGTGGATTGCGCGGTCTGCCGGATTTTTTAACTTCAGAAGCTGGTTTAAATTCTGGCTATATGATCGTTCAGTATGCTGCCGCTGCTGCAGTCAGTTTAAATAAGCAGTATTGCAGTCCGTCATCAATCGATTCAATTATCAGTTCGAAAGGTCAGGAAGATCATGTAAGTATGGCAGCAAATGCTGGCATTCGATGTAATAAAGTTACGCAACAAACTGAAATGGTTTTAGCAATGGAGTGGCTTACTGCAACGCGTGCGATGCATTTTAGACCACATTATAAAACAGGTGCTGCATTAAAAAATCTTATAGCAAAATTTCAGGAGATCGTCCCATTTCAAGCGGAAGATCATATTCCTTCCTTATATTATCAAAAGTCCATTGATTTTCTAAAAACCATAGCACATTAATTTGAAAATCGGTATTCTGTTTATTCATTGCATTTTAAGTTGTCAATTGATAGCGCAGGTTTCGAATTGGACTATTCAGGCAGCATACGTTCCGGGAAAATTATCGAAACACACTGAAAAGATGTTGTATGATCCAAGAGGCATTGCAAATTTCGCAGAATTGGATTTCGTGTACCAAACACAAGGAAGTTTTACCTGGGAACGTTATTATAAATTACCCAGATACGGTGTTTCAATGCGTTATCTGGATCTTGGAAAACCACATGAAATTTTAGGGAATGGTTTTTCAATTGCTCCTTATATGGATTTTGGAATCCTGCAACACCAATCCTATTCTTTTCGTTTTATGATTGCTTGTGGATTGGCGTATTTGAATTTACCATATGACATCAAAACAAATTCTTTACAGACAGCGATAGGATCACATTGGAATAATCATACCAGTTTTCAAATCCGATTTGAACATACTCTGATGAAAAAACATGCTGTTTTTTTGGGTGTGAGTTTAAGTCATACCAGTAATGGAGCTTTTAAATCGCCCAATTTAGGATTGAATTATTTATCGGGAGTCATGGGGATTGGCTTGGAAACTCAAAAACAAAAGACGTATGAACGGCTTCAAAATATTCAGGTTTCAGAATCTGAAAAGGGAGCGGCTCATCTTTCATTTCAGTTGGAATGGGGAGCCACCTGGAAAGAAACACGCATTCCCAATGGTCCGAAGTATTTGATCAATTTCTGGACCTCGGATATTGGATATCAATATACTAATTATAAATCCTGGCGGCTTGCAGTGGATATTGAAAACAATCATTTGGCTTCCTATTTTAGTGATTATACAGAATTAAGAAACAATAAGAAACAGGCAGCTAAAGATGGATTGCGTTTGAATGTGTACGGAGGTCATCAATGGTTGTTTGGCGGAATCAGTTTAAGTTTAAAAGCAGGATATCAGTTTCTAAGAAATATCAGTTTAGACGATTATCCCGTTGTAACTAAGCTGGATCTTTGTTATCTTGTGCCTTATGCGTTTCTAAATCGAGTCAAGCCCTATGTAGGAATAAGTTTGAAAACGCATTTTGGCACTGCAGAATATATTGGTGTTATGGCTGGTCTTCGATTGGATCGTTTTACAAAAAAATGAAATTATTAAATATGAAATACCTGATTTTAGCTATGTTTTTGTTTTTGGAATTTAGTGCATGTAAATCTTTGAAAAAAGGTTGGGATAATTTAAATTTATTTCCCGTCAGTCAGGATGTAGAATTGGGAAAACAGGTATATGGAGAGATTATAGCAAACGAAAAAGATTTTCCAAAATTGCCGGAAGCAGGAAATGAAGAATTGTATAAATACATCAATGCCATTGTACACAAAATACTTTTAACCGGCAAAGTAGATTATGCCAAAGACTTTCCCTGGAAGATTACGATTATCAATGATGCTAAAACACAAAATGCGTTTGCAACACCGGGAGGTTATATTTTTATTTATACAGGATTATTAAAATTTTTAGATTCAGAAGATCAACTTGCCGGAGTGCTGGGTCATGAAATTGCACATGCAGCCAACCGGCACAGCACCAAACAACTTACCAAGATTGTTGGTTTGCAGGTGTTGGCTGATGCCGCATTGGGAAATAAGGAGACGATCAAACAGGTAGCAACTGCATTAATAGGATTAAGTTTTAGCCGGGCTCACGAAACACAAGCAGATTCCATGTCTGTTATTTATTTATGCCCAACAGATTATAATGCCAATGGAGCATCTGGATTTTTCAAAAAAATAAAAGGACAAGATTCGCCACCAAGTTGGATGAGTACACATCCCAATCCTTCTAATCGAATTGAAGCAATTGATGGAAAACACAAAGCGATGGGTTGTAAGGGAAATCAAGCCTATGAAAAGGCATATGCCAAAATGAAGTTATTATTGGATAAAATTGAACCACCTATAGTACCGGAAGAAAAAACAATTCCGAACACGAATGCTAATTCTACAAAAAAGGAAAGTAAAACGCCACCACCGGATACCATCATACAAAACAAAAATAAAGTAATAGTCAAACCGAAATAAAGTCTAACAGACTATTAGACTATTAGACTATTAGTCTATAGGGAAGAAGCTTGAAGGAAAAATAGAATGGTTTAATTGTTAAATTTTAGATTGCAAGAAAACTACAATTTTTTGATTGTTCAATGATCCGCTAGAAGTAAAAAGCTCCAGAATCCTAACAGTCTAATAGCCTAATAGCCTAACAGCCCAACAGCCTCAAAATCAGTAGTCAGCAATTAGTAGTCAGTAGTCAAATTCCTCATATCAATTACCAACTAACAGCCCAACAGCCCTAAAATCAGTAGTCAGCAATTAGTAGTCAGTAGTCAAAAATTCCTCATATCAATTACCAACTAACAGCCCAACAGCCCTAAAATCAGTAGTCAGCAATTAGTAGTCAGTAGTCAAAAATTCCTCATATCAATTACCAACTAACAGCCCAACAGTCCAATAGCCATCTTCTCAGCTTTCTCTATTTAGAATCGAGAATTACCGGCGCGTGTTTATCCATCACGATCACCTTTGCATTGGTAGAATGGACTAATCCCTGGTATGCTTTGATCCATTCGTATTGCAGTTGTTTGTCGGTAAGGGTTGCATTGATGATTTTTTGATAATCAGCGATCCCTTGAGCTTCGACGCGTTTACGTTCAGCTTCTTGTTTTTCTTTTTGAAGGATGAAAATCATTTTTTGTGCATCTTGTTCGGCACTGATTTTTTCTTCAATAGTTGTTCTAACCGATTCTGGTAAGGTAATATTTCTAACCAGCAATTGTTCGAGTTCCAGGCCGCGAGATAAAAAATCGGCTTCTATGCTTTTGTAAATACGTTGTTGGAATTCATCCCGTTTTATTGAAAACAATTCAATTGCCTGATAGTATACTGCATTGTCTCTGATTTTTGTACGTGAGATCGGTCTTACAATTTTATCAACGTAATCTGCGCCGATTTCCTGGATGATTCTAGGTGCTTCACTCTTTTTCAAGCGAAATAAAACAGTAAGATCTATGACAACTTCCAAACCGTCAGAAGTAAGAACACGAATCGCATCGTCCCCAGATTTAATTCCTTCATCAAGCACTCCGCTCATGGTATAGTTTTGGGTTTTAACATCAAGACGTACAATTTCCAACAAGGGGTTGACAACATGCAAGCCACTTTCTAAAATGTCAGGTTGAACTTTACCAAACAACTTCTTAACCCCAATTCGTCCTGCATCAATTTGAATGACAGCAGAAAACAGGAAACCAAAAATTATTAACGCGGCACCGAGGGTTCTCAGGATTCGGTTAAACCGGTTAATTGTGTTGTCAGGATTGCGAAGAAAAAAACTGACAAAAAGCAAGATAATTCCAATCGACATTAAAGCCATATTCTGTGTATTTTGATTTAACAACGCTAAGATACTCCCAGGAGTTCCGCAATGTACTGATCTATTTGGATTCTGCCGTTTGCTTTTGGCTTACCTTTGGGCTTTTAATAGGCGAGGCTGTTGATAATTGCTGTAAATGCACGGTTTTTAATTCAGGGAAAACTTGAAGGAATAGGCTGGTATACGTATCAGATATTGAAAAATATGGTTGAAAGCCATCCGGAGCATCAGTACATTTTCTTTTTTGACAGAACCTACGATCCCGAATTTATTTTTAATGATTCTGTAAAACCAGTTGTTTTAAAACCGGCAGCCAGGCATCCCTTTTTATGGTATTGGTGGTTTGAGAAGGCCATACCAGGAGCATTAAAAGCTTGCAAAGCTGATGTTTTTTTGAGTCCTGACGGTTATTTGTCTTTGTCGGTGGATATACCTCAATATTTAGTGGTACACGATATAGCTTACATACATTTTCCAGAACAAGTGCCTTTACTGGTTAGGAAGTATTATCAGTATTTCGTTCCCAAACACATTGAAAAAGCGAAACATATTTTTGCGGTTTCTGAAGCAACCCGAAAAGACATTCTGACACAATTTGGATGTGCTCCAAACAAAATCAGCATTGCTTACAATGGGGTTCGCGCTATGTTTGAACCATTGTCTGAAGCGATTCAACAGGAAGTTCGTGACCGGTACAGTCAATCCAAAAGATATTTTTTATTTGTTGGAGCGATTCATCCGCGTAAAAATCTTGCTAAGCTTATTCAGGCTTTTGATTTGTTTTGTTTAAAAACGAAAACGGATATGCATTTGCTGTTGGTTGGCAGAAAGGCCTGGATGACAGCTGAAACAGAGGCATTTTTGCAAAGCAGTCCAAATAAAATGCGCATTCAATATTACCCTTATATGGAGACTGATCAACTGGCTCAGCTGACTGCCTCCGCATTTGCGGCTATCAATCCATCGCTGTTGGAAGGATTTGGGGTGCCGGTACTGGAAGCGTTGAATTGCGATATACCTGTATTGGTTTCCAATGCATTTTCATTGCCAGAGGTGGCGGGCCCGGGAGCTTATTTGTTTGATCCAATGGATGAAGAATCAATGGCCCAAAGTATGATAGCATCTATTGATGATCCAGGTCGTAAAGAGCGAATAGAACAGGGACGGGTTCATAAAAATTTGTTTGATTGGAAGAAGAGTGCAGAACAGATTTATCAATGCATAACGGGTAATTTGAAAATCTGAAGGATTTATAGTGAAAATTAACGAAGCTAAAATCCTTCATGATACTTCATTATGCATTCATATTTAATCAAGCATTTACAGGATTAAACTCGTGGTTTAAGTAAAAGCAAGCTCCGGTTAAAGAGTTATAAAAATCCTAATAATATAAATAATATTGGTTGTCAATTTATAATAAATACATATTATGTATATGTGTTAAAACGAAAGCTGTTAATAAATTGACAATAAATTCAGGTATAAAATGATTATGTTTGTCTAAAATTTATTCAAATGAAGCGACTTTACCTATTTCTCTCATTTTTATTTTGTTTGGGCATACTGGAAGCTCAATATTATTACCTGCCTTATCCAAAAATTGGAAAAAACCCAGGTGAATTAAACAAAGACAACGAGTATCCTCCTGGTGGTGGACTGCCTGCAGGATGGACTACAATTATGACAGGACCTCAGGCTTCCGGTAACTGGACTGCAGCCATTAATTTACCGATTACCTTTTACTTTAATGGAGCGTTGGTTACTAAATTTAAAGCAAGTAGCAGCGGGGTGGTAACTTTTAATACAAAAACTGCTTTGAAAGTTGATTCGAATAATGTTGCTTTACCAAGCGCACTGATTCCTGACAGTTCAATATGCATTTGGGGATTGCGTTGTGCAACTGGTGATTACATTGTTACCAAAACTTTTGGAACAAAACCAAATCGTCAGTTTTGGATTCAATACAATTCTTATAGTGAACCCAATCTTAAAGCAGGTTGGATTTATGCATCAGTTGTATTGGAAGAAACCACCAATAAAATTTATTTAGTAGATCAACGGACACAATGTGTGTTTAACAGTGCAGTGTGTCAGGATAAAACAAATATTACTTTAGGTGTTCAGGTGGATGCAAACTACGCGGTCATGGTAGATGGATCACCAGATTATAAAAGTGATAATCTGAATAACTTTTTAGTTGATGATAATACTTATTATGAGTTTATTCAGGGTACTCAATCTCAGGAAGATGTACTTGGATTGCAACATGATTTTAAAAGATATTATCTGACCAAAGATTTTCCATTGACGGTAAACGGAACATTCCGCAATACAGGATCGACAATTGTTTCAAAAGTGGTTTATAACTACAATGTAGACAATGGTCCAATTGTATCAAAAGAAATTACGGGACTGAATGCAGCTCCTTTATCAGATTTTCAAGTGAGCCATCCGGATGTTTGGGCTTCTGCAGCAAAAGGAGTTTATACAGTAAAATCCTGGATTAGTTTGGTAAATGATAATCCAACCGGAACCATTGCGGATGATACCATCCGTACGATTGTAAATGTGAATGACACATCTATTACACGTAAATTGATGCATGAGAATTTTTCTTCTTCAACCTGTCCACCTTGTAAACCAGGCAATGAAACCATGCATGCAGTGCAGAGTAATTTTCCGGACTTGTATACTGAGTTAAACTATCATTATTATTTCCCTGGCACAGGAGATCCTTATTATACACAAGAAGCACGTGACCGTGGAAATTATTATGGTGGTGTAAATGCAATTCCTGCTTTGTTTTTAGATGGTACCACAAATATCAATCCGAATGGATATACTGTTCCACAATTTGCTGAATTGCAGGAAATCCCTGCTTTTTATCAAATCAATCCAAGTGGTACTGTAAATGGTCAAAAAATTGATGTAAGCATCGAAATCCAAACTATAGCACCGGTAACTGCAACGACCCGCTTGAATGTAGCCATTGCAGAAAAGCGTACTGTTAAGAATATAAAAACAAATGGAGAAACTGAATTTCCCCATGTAATGAAAAAATTAATTCCGAGTTCTGCCGGAACGCTGGTTGGTGCAGTGCCAGCTGAGTCAAGTAAAACCATAAATCTGACCTGGACCGTACCAGGTGCATATCGGTTACCATTGGATGCGCAAACAGCCAATATTATTAATTTAGCAACAGAACACAGCATTGAAGATTTTACCAATTTGGAAGTGATTGCCTGGTTACAGGAAAGTGATAAGAGCGTTTTACAATCCAATTCAGCAGATCTAGTGTTTGTGGTTGGAACCAATCAAAAAGTTGAGAAAAAGGAAATCAGTGTAAATCCAAATCCTGCGAGTTCTTACTTTTTTATCAATATGAGTTCTTTCAATCGCGATGAATTGCTCCGCGTATTGGTTGCAGATGAAACTGGAAAATTGGTCTATGCTGAAAAGACAGATCTTTCTTCTTTATTTGTCAACACATCGGGATGGACTCCTGGATTATATCATATCAAAGTGGTTGGTAAAAATCAGGAAGCAAATCAGAAGATACTGGTTATAGAATAAATGGCATAGAGCATATTATTCAATAAATTAAAGATTAGCCATCGGTGAATTCACCGATGGCTTTTTTATTGGCATGAAAAATAATTATTGGCTTAATAGATTGGATTAATTTTGTTTCAAGATGAATTTAGCAGACAAACGGTTTATCGTATTTGAAGGAATTGATGGTTGTGGAAAGAGTACGCAAGCAAAACTATTGACTGAGCGATTGAATCTGGTAGGAATTCCCGTGCATTTAACTGCAGAACCCAGTTCGCGTCCAATTGGAAAAATGATTCGTGATATTTTTGCACATCGCATGGAAGCAGATGAGCGAACGATCGCAGCTTTATTTGTGGCCGACCGATTGGACCACGTCATCAATCATGAAGAAGGAATTCGCACTAAACTGGAGCAAGGTTTTACTGTAATCTGCGACCGGTATTATTTATCATCCTATGCTTACCAGGGCAGTTTGGTTCCATTGGATTGGGTCATGAAAGCCAATGCGCTCAGTGTTGAATTAGCCAAACCTGCGCTTCATATTTTTATTGATATCCCAGTTGAACTGAGTATGGAGCGAATTTCAAAGTCCAGAGCTCAGCTTGAACCTTATGAAACCCATGAAAACCTGGTCCGTGTCAGAGCAGCATATCTCAAGGTAATTGAGTTACTAAAAAACGAAGATCACATAGTAACCATTGACGGGACGCAATCTATAGATTGGATTGCAGAACAAATTTGGAAAGCAGTTGAGGAAGTCAGCAGTCTATAATCAGCAGACAGTAAAGTCCAATTAATTTTCTAATGCAGCAATGTCCTCATAAATTGCATAATGACCTGCAATCATATTTTTAAGGGCTTTGCGTGCAAAGAAAATGCGGCTTTTTACGGTACCCAGTGGTAATTTTAGTTCATCAGCAATTTCCTGATATTTATAACCGTGATAATAGCGAAGGAAAGGAATTTTCAAACTATCATCCAGACTTTCAACCATACCATTTAACTCCTTCATCATAATATCTGAATCTGCTCTGTTTAATACAGAGTTATTGATCGAGTTAAGGTAGTATTGATTATCGCTATGATCATTAATAACACCGCCTTTAACTTTCCGGCGATAATTATTAATGAAGATATTCTTCATAATGGTAATTAACCAAGCTTTGAAATTGGTACCAGGTTGAAATTTATCTTTATTAGACAATGCCCGGAATGCAGTTTCCTGACATAAATCTTTGGCATCTTCTGAATCTTTGGTTAAGCTATAAGCAAAATTCTGAAGGGTTTGTGTCTGCTTATCTAACAAATTATAAAACTCTACAGTCGACATATTTACTATTTTCTCTACAAATTTATTATTTTGTTTAATAAAAATGAAATTATACTTAAACAAAACTTGTTAAAATTTTGATAAATTGTATAAAAATTGCCTAATTAATTGAAAATCAATTATTTTAAAAATTCTTACATTTTATCATCCGTTCAATAAAAAATGAAACAAGCTATTTATTGCTGGGCTTTTCCCATTAGATAAGCTGCAATTGCCAGAAATACGAAATTGGGTAACCAGATTGCAAATATGGGAGGAAGCAGGTCATTATTGGCAAATGTGAGGGACATTTTCGACAAAAAGATATAAACGACCCCTAGAATGATGCCTGCAGCCAGATGTAATCCCATCCCTCCTCTAACTTTTCGGGTTGCAATACATGCCCCAATAAAAGATAAAATCAAGGTAGTAATCGGATCAGCGGTACGTCGTTGGCGTTCCACTTCGTATAATTTGCTGATTCCGGATCCTTTTAGCTTTTCTCTTTTAATAAAACGTCCCAATTCGGAAGTTGTCATCATATCTTTTTGATTAGATATAAACACAAAGTCTTCCGGGTGTAAATTGAGTGCGGTATCTATAGAAACGCCCGATTTTACCTCAATATTTTCAGTGCTATCTCCAAAATTCCGAATGGTAATATCTTTTAATGTCCAAATATTGGGTTCACTTTTCCATTTGATGGTTTTTGCTTCCAGGGTTTGAACAATTTTTTCTTTTTCAAATTTCTCCATTTGAAAATCAATTCCACTGCTATCAGCTCCCTGATAATATCGCAAAAAAGCGCCAACATGAGGACCAATAAAAAAATGAATATTTCGGTCTCTGGATTTAATATTTCCAGGTCTAATGTACTTGTTATCAAAATCACGCAATACTTTATTTGATTTTGGAACGTAATAATGATTTCCTATCAAATGTATGGTTGTAAAAATTGCACCGGCCAATAAAAATGGTTTTAGCAATCTTTTAAAAGAAACTCCGGAACTAAACAAAGGAATAATTTCTGTTTGTCCGGCCATTCTTGATGTAAAAAATATAACAGTTATCAATGCATATAAAGGAAATAGAAGTGAATTAATCCAGGGTAGGAAATTGAAATAATATTGCGAACTCACTTCCCAAAAACTTAAACCTTTCGAAATAAATTTATCGATGCGTTCACTTACATCAAAAACAACTGACAACATTGAAAACATCAACATGATAAATAAAAAAGTCCTTACATATTTTCCAATAATGTAACGGTCTACAATTTTAAGTCGCAACAAATCCCACATCAGCGTCTGGCACTAATTACTGGAAGTATTTGATCTTTCCAATGTTTAAAATTATTTTTTAAAATTTGATTTCTTGATTCTTCCATCAACCACAAATAAAATCGCAAATTTTGCAAGCTTGCCAATTGAGCTCCCAATATTTCATTTGACATAATTAAATGTCTAAGATACGATTTACTGTGTTGTTGACTGGTTTGAAGGTCCAGCTTTTCATCAATCGGACTGAAATCATCTTTCCATTTTAGATTTCGGATGTGTATGATACCTTGTGTGGTGTAGATGATTCCATGGCGGGCATTGCGGGTAGGCAAAACACAATCAAAAAAGTCGATACCCCGTTCGATAGAATTCAATAAATTTTGAGGTGTTCCAACTCCCATCAAATAGCGGGCACTCTGCACCGGCATGTGTTGACAACAAATCGCAACCAATCGATTCAATTCTTCTTCTGGTTCGCCAACACTCAATCCACCAATTGCGTAAATCGGATTGCTGTATTGTGTAATTGCCTGAATTGATTCTATGCGAAGGTCTTCATAAACGGAACCTTGTGATATGGGTACATAACATTGACGGTGCCCGTACAGGGAATTTGTTTTTTCAAAATGATTAATACCTGCTTCCAGCCAACGATGGGTAATATTCATTGAGCGTCTGACATAAGCCCGTTCGGATGGATAAGGAGGACATTCATCCAATGCCATCATAATGTCTGAACCTAAACTGCGTTGGATATCAACCACACTGGCAGGAGTAAATAAATGCTTGGAGCCATCGATGTGCGAAGAAAATATCACTCCTTCTTCTTTTATTTTTCGATTTGCGCTTAGTGAAAATACCTGATACCCTCCGCTGTCAGTAAGTAAGGGTTTGTCCCAATTCATGAATCCATGCAAACCACCTGCTTTTTCAATAATTTCAGTACCAGGACGCAGATAAAGGTGGTAGGTATTTCCAAGTATAATTTGGGCTTTTACGGCATGTTTTAATTCTGTTTGGTGAACGGCTTTTACAGTAGCGGACGTGCCGACCGGCATAAAGATCGGTGTTTCGATTACACCATGATCTGTATAAAAGCTTCCAGCGCGAGCCTGGCAATTGGTATCTGTAGCAATCAGCTCAAAGCGAGATTTCATTTAAGCTTTCCTTTGCATTTTTAATAAAACGCCGATCATCAGCGAAAATCCGATAAGGGCCGATCCTCCTTTACTAATAAAAGGCAATGGAATTCCGATGATGGGCACCAAACCCATTGTCATTCCAATATTAATGAGCACGTGAATAAACAACAGACCCGCTACACACAAGGCATAGTTTGAAAAAAACTTTTTTTCGCTTCGCTGACTCATCAGGATGATTCGAAAAATTAAAATAAAAAACAGGATGATTACCGTTAATGAACCTAAAAACCCTTGTTCCTCTCCAATTGATGAAAAAATAAAATCAGTAGATTGTTCCGGTACAAATTTTAGTTTGGTCATGTTTCCATTTAAGTAGCCTTTACCAAAAAATCCACCGGCACCGATTGCTACTTTGGATTGTAAGATGTTGTAAAGAGATCCTCTGGGGTCGCATTGCGACGGGGTCAGCCATACTTTGATCCGCTCTTGTTGGTGCGGTTCCAACCCATTGAAAAAATTTATAGAAGTATAACTAAACAAAGCAAGGATGCCAAAGCCAAAAGCAACGATCAAACTCAAACGTTCTTCTTTCGATTTCCATAAATAAATTAGAGAAACAAAAAGTAAAGCTCCAGCAATTAATAAAACCTGATAAAGCGGAATTATATAATTAAGTCCTATTAAACCGGAAATAAAAAGTAGAAATATGATCCATTGAAATTTAAAAGGTCTAAAATAATACCAACATAGTAAAAGCGATAAAATCAATAAACCCAATAATATAAATGGAATGGGAAATAAAAACGAAAAAATAAATACAGCAAAAAACAATACAATAATCAGATAATAAAACTCATTAAGGCCTTCAATAAAAAGCAAAATAAAAAATGAAAGAAATGTCAAAGCAGAACCGGCATCAGGTTGGAGTAGAATAAAAAACACCGGTGCGAAAATAATTCCAAAAGAAATTAATTGATAATTGAGTTGTTTAAGATTGGTTTTGAAATAACTGAGATACGAACTTAAAGCCAGAGCGGTTCCAAATTTAGCAATTTCAGCAGGTTGAAGTGAAAGTCCACCAACATTTAACCATGCTTTGGCGCCTTTAACTTCTACTCCAAATAGTAGTACAATAAGTAAAAGAAAAATTCCAAATCCATAAATGATATAAGCAAAGGTGTGCCAAAATTTTTCATCAATCCATTGACTTATAAAAAATAGTATTAAAGCGATGCCAATGTATAATGATTGCTTGGTAATTGGAACGGACAAATCAAATAAATCCCGATTAATATTTTGAGAATAGGTAACAGAATAAATGGAAAGCCAACCAATAATTATTAAGCTGAAATAAATTCCCAGTGTAATCCAATCATAATTTGCAGCCCGTGGTTTTCGAATCATGGGTATTAGAATTCATCATAAGCAATTTTATCAACTGATAAAAAAGCACTGGGAAATTTCTTTTTAATTCCTTCAAGTGTTGCTGCGGCTTCCGCCCGGGATAGAAAGGCCCCTGCCTTTAAATAATAATAGGGTTCTTTATATTCCCATTTACTTTTCAAACTAAATTGTTGTTGAAAACTGGATTTTGTATTTTCCATCAACCGGCGGTCGGTGGTTGTAATAATTGTAATTCTCCAACCCGTAATGTGGGTGATGGCACGGTTGGCTTTCATGTATTGATCCATAATTAAACTAACCTTAGGATCTTCATGAATGGTGATGCTTTCCTGTGCATGCAAAGCAATGCTAAACAATAAAAAACAGCAAGCAATTAGCATCCAATGTTTCATTCAGCTCCGTGACAATTTTTAAATTTTTTGCCGCTACCACATGGACAGGGATCGTTTCTTCCAATTTTTGGTCCGGTATTCCGAACCTGTTGGATGGCTGGTTGCTCAGCACGACCTGCGGATTCTGCTGCCCTCCGCATGTTTTCTTCAGAGCGGTTTGTTTTCGTTTTACTGTAATCTGTTCGTTGTGTACGAGCTTCCCGCACTTCCTGGTTTACATTAATCTGTAATTTTCCTTTTGAAAGGTAGGAAGTAATATCCTGATTCATTTTATAGACCAGGGTTTCAAATAATTTATACGCTTCAATTTTATAAATGACTAAAGGATCTTTTTGTTCGAAGCTGGCAGCCTGAACAGATTCTTTTAACTCATCCATATTTCGAAGGTGTTCTTTCCATTCGTAATCGAGTCTTACAAGAGCTACGGAACGTTCGATATCCCGCATGATATTGGAACCGTTTGTTTTAATAGCCGTTTCAATATCAGCTGCGATTGGAAGCGGTTCGGAATGACCATCTGAAAATGGAATTGCAATCCGTTGATATTTTTGCCCCTCGTTTTGATGTATGTTTTTAATAAAAGGCATCAGAACTTCTTTAATGCCTTCTTCTTTTCTGTTATAAAAACTATAAAACTGTTTTGCAAGTTCGTTGACAACATCCTGATCCTTAGATTCACGGAAGAAAGCAGGACCCATTTCTGGTTCGATTCCAAGCGTACTGATGCATTCAAATTCAAAACCTTCGTAATCTCCACTTGATTTAAAACGACTTACTGTATTTTCAATCGTTGAATGAAACATATAACTTAAATCAACAGAAAGACGATCGCCATACAATGCATGATCCCGTTTTTTGTATATGGCCTCCCGTTGAATATTCATTACATCGTCATATTCTAGTAATCGTTTACGAATGCCAAAATTATTTTCTTCCACTTTTTTCTGAGCGCGTTCGATGGATTTAGTAACCATGGAATGTTGCATCACCTCTCCTTCTTTATGTCCGAGTTTATCCATGATGCCAGTAATCCGATCTGAATTAAACAGACGCATCAGATTGTCTTCAAAAGAAACAAAAAACTGACTGGAACCGGGATCCCCCTGACGACCGGCGCGACCTCTCAACTGGCGATCCACCCGACGCGATTCATGACGTTCCGTACCAATGATAGCAAGTCCACCAGCCTGTTTTACCTCTTCTGTAATTTTAATATCCGTTCCCCGACCCGCCATGTTGGTAGCGATGGTAACTTTTCCAGGTTTACCTGCTTCGGCAATGATTTCGGCTTCACGCTGATGTTGTTTTGCATTTAATACATTGTGTGCAATGCCACGCAATTGCAACATGCGGCTTAGTTTTTCTGAAATATCAACAGAAGTAGTACCCACTAAGACAGGTCTGCCTTGATTGGTGCAAACAGCAATTTCATCAATCACCGCGTTGTATTTTTCACGGGCAGTTTTATAAACTAAATCTTCGCGATCATCACGAATAATAACTTTATTGGTTGGAATGACAACTACATCCAATTTATAAATTTGCCAGAATTCGCCTGCTTCCGTTTCTGCTGTACCGGTCATACCAGCCAGCTTATGATACATTCTAAAATAATTTTGAAGCGTGATGGTTGCATAGGTTTGTGTTAACTCACCTACTTTAACCTGTTCTTTTGCTTCGATCGCCTGATGCAATCCATCTGAATACCGGCGGCCTTCCAATAAACGCCCTGTCCCTTCATCCACAATTTTTACATGGCCATCAATTACCACGTAATCTTCATCTATTTCAAAAATTGCATAAGCTTTTAAAAGTTGGCTTACACAATGCAATCGTTTTGATTTGGTAGAATAATCTTCTAGTGCTTTTTCTTTTTGACTGATGATTTCATCTTTATTTAACGAAGTATTCGTTTCAATTTCATGAATTACAGATGAGAGATCAGGTATAATGTAAAATGTAGGATCCGATTCACCTTTAGAAAGATAATCAATGCCCAAAGCAGTTAATTCTACCTGACGATTTTTTTCATCAATGGTAAATAATAAAGGAGCATCAGCAATCCGCATGTTTTTGGATTGCTCCTGCATATAATAATTCTCGGATTTTTGAAGCACGTTTCGGATGCCGTCTTCACTCAGGTATTTTATTAAGGGTCTTGATTTTGGAAGTGCGCGGTAAGATCGCAAGAGCGACATCCCACCTTCACCTTCAGCATAGCCCGTTTTACCTTCAGAAATTAATTTGCGGGCTTCGGTCAGGTAATGATTGGCTAATCGTTTTTGTTCGTTGATCAGTCGTTCGACTTTTGGTTTAAGTACATTGTATTCTTCACTTTCCTCATCAACGTCTACAGGACCTGAAATAATCAATGGAGTTCGCGCATCATCAATTAAAACACTATCAACCTCATCGACCATTGCATAATGATGTTTGATCTGTACTTTTTCATCAACAGATCGAACCATATTATCGCGCAGGTAGTCAAAACCAAATTCATTGTTCGTACCGTAGGTGATGT
The DNA here is from genome assembly GCA_016714025.1 of Saprospiraceae bacterium. Classification (NCBI taxonomy): domain Bacteria; kingdom Pseudomonadati; phylum Bacteroidota; class Saprospiria; order Saprospirales; family Saprospiraceae; species Saprospiraceae bacterium. The sequence goes on from JADJOB010000002.1 coordinate 782,228, forward strand.
CACAATTATAGGCTTTGATACGCTGCGGAGAATGCGGTTTATATTTATCAATACAATCAACCGTCAGCAATAAAAATTCAAAAATCGGAGCAATCCATTCAGAGTCCCTACGTGCCAAATAGTCATTGACGGTAACGATATGGACCCCTTCGCCGGGTAAGGCGTTGAGATAGGCTGGCAGGGTTGCCACCAGGGTTTTTCCTTCACCGGTTCCCATCTCAGCAATTTTTCCATCATGCAAGACCATCCCACCAATGAGTTGAACGTCGTAATGGATCATATTCCAGGTAATGTCCCCACCAGCAGCGGTCCATTTATTTGAATACACTGCCTGATCGCCGTTCAGGGTAATGTAGGATTTATTGATGGACAAATCGCGATCGTGATCCGTTGCTTTAAGGCTTAAGCTTTCATTATAAAAGAAGCGGCGGGCGGTTTCCTTGACCACGGCAAATGCTTCCGGAAGTAACTTATGCAGAATTTCTTCTATCTGCTGGTTGCGTTCTTTCTGCTTTTTGTCAATTTCATTGTAAATATCCTCTTTGGTAAACACATCCGGCTCTTGCTCGGCCTGTTCTTTTAAGTTGCTGATTTCCAGATCAATAGCACTTAAATAGTCCGCTATCCGGGCTCGAAATTCAAGTGTTTTATTCCTGAGCTCGTCATTGCTGAGTTGCTGGTAAGCGGTGGCAAAATGGTTAATTTCCTCAATACGAGGGCTATAGGCTCTAACATCTTTATCCTGTTTGCTGCCAAAAATCTTTTTAAGTACTCCGAACATAAATGAGGGTCAAAATTACATATTTCAGTGCCAACTCAGCCTGAATTCCGTGAAGCGGGAACACAAATCATACCATCAAAGATTTAATGACAGAATGGCAGGGGAAATTGTATGGGTTTGGATATTTCATGTAAAGCTACTGGTAAAATCGGGAGAGAAATACTATGTTTGGCCCTTTGAGATCTTTTATTGATAAAATCCGTTTCTATTAGATGTTCCGAAGAATCCGATATGAACTTATTAAAATGTTGCGCAGTCATGGCACCAGTCATGAAATCGCATTTGGCGCAGCAATTGGGGCATTTATAAGCATTTTCCCTACGTTTGGTACCGGTACTTTGTTGGTATTACTGGCCTACCGGTTTTTTAATTTCAATTTAGTATCTGCGATCAGTGGCAGTTTGATTTCAAATGTATTTACCGGACCTTTTTTTATGGCACTGAGTTATAAAATCGGAGCCCTGTTGATCAATAGTAGTTTTGAATTTAATTTTAAAACCTGGTATAAACAATTGGATCAGGTAGGATTAAGTTTGTTGATTGGATCCACCTTATTAAGTACAGCATGCAGTGTGGGAATTTACTTTATGGTAAAAAAAATTGTAAGTAATTATAAAAACCGCTTTCCAAAAAAAGTCATTACTTAATAATTTTATGAAATTTGAAAAACGAAACGCACAAAAATACCTCCGAAGTTTTGCAAAAGCAGATCGTTTAACATTTTTACAAAGCGGCGAAACTTTTTTTAAAGAGTTTATTAAACAAATTGAACACGCACAACATACCATTTCCATTCAGACTTATAAACTGGATGATGAGATTACAGGACAGAAAATTGCAGATGCATTAATTCGGGCAGTAAAGCGCGGAGTAGATGTTGATTTGGTGGTGGATGGATTTGGGTCAATTGAATTAAGCAGTGATTTTGAAAAGTATCTGGTTGAAAACGGGATTCAATTTCGTTTTTTCTCAAAAATATCTTTGTTTAAAAATTTACGAATTGGAAGAAGACTGCATCATAAGATTGCAGTCTTTGATCAACAAACTGCATTGGTAGGAGGTATTAATCTCGCGACCAAGTATGAAGGAACGCCATATCATAAACCCTGGTTAGATTTTGGTGTATTGATCGAAGGGAGTATATGCAAGCAATTTGAGAAAATATGTTTTCTGATAGAAGAAAAAGCATTTGTTGGTATGCCAAAACGTAAGCTTGGAATGCCTACAAATTTCTCAGCATTTAATATCAATATCCGGCAGAATGACTGGTTGCGTAAGCGGAGTCAGATTTTGCGATCTTATTTAATGGCTGTACAGAATTCAGAGAAATCTATTATATTATTTGCAAGTTATTTTTTACCTGGATTTAGGTTGCGGAAAGCTTTAGAGAATGCTTCCAGGCGTGGTGTGAAAATTAAAGTTGTTTTATCCGGAATTTCTGATATTCCATTTTTTCACAATGCGAGCAAGTATTTATACAAATGGTTACAAAAAAATAATATAAGAGTTTACGAATGGACCCCCACTGTATTGCATGCCAAATTGGCTGTGATTGATGGTGAATGGATGACGATTGGTTCATTTAATTTAAATCATTTGAGTGCCTATGCAAGCATTGAATTGAATGTTGATATTTTATCCAAGCCATTTGTGCATCAGGTTACCCAACGACTTCAAGAATTGATAGAAACAGGTTGCGAAGAAATCCTTTACGATCCCGATACCCGATGGTTCTTACGAGCTAAGCAGGCCTCTGCTTACTATTTAGGAAGGGTTTTGATGAACTGGATTACCTTCTTTCCCAATATCAGGAATTATTATTCCAAGATGGTGGATTGATTTCAATTAAGAATTAAAAATTAAGAATTAAGAATTATGGGAGTGTAGCGGACATCCCACGTACTCGCAAGGAATCAATTACGGATTATTAATTACGAATTATGGGAGCGTAACGGATATCTGGCGTGTTCTTGGGAAGTATTGTTTGGAAATTTAATTGAGTGATAAGAATAGCTAAACTAAACCTACCAGTTACAAATTAAATAAAGCCTATAAAATTAAAATTTGGTATTGGGATTAATTTGTTTGAAAAAGAATTCAGGAATTTGCACAAATCATAAAATTCTTTTATAGATTTGATAACCAATCTTAAAATCCGGTTACTTATAACAGATTAGGGATGTTGACCCTAAGATGAAATTTCCATTCCAATTCCCAAAACCAAGGGTTTAAACCCCAGGTTTTGAGAATTGGAATGGAATCGTGGAGAATTAAGTGTTATTACCTAATAACCGATACGTTTCTTTTACTTAAAAATAAAATGCGATGGCTGCAAGTGGAACTGTATTGGCTTTCATCAGGAAGCTTTACTATACATTTACTAAGAACTGGTTTTACATCGTATTGGCTTTTCTTACGCCGATGTTATTATACTATGTATCTCAAGGGACAGAGATTATTGCCATTTTATTTGATGGGGATAATTTTTGGAATGTCTTTTTGATTCTAATTAGTTTTCAATTATTATTTTATGCAATTTGGGTAATACCGCCCTATTCGCTTTCAATAACCAAACGGTTTATCAACTGGAAGAGTCCGGACGATCTTTTTACAAAAGATGGAATCTATATTTTATTTTCAGCATTGGCAAAGGCATACAATACAGAAATAGATCGTAAAGCTGTATTTCCAGTCCGACTTTTTGCAGGTTTGCCTTTATTGATTTTTACTTTAATGTTGATGGAATCCTATCTGGATACCAATGCTGGAGTATTTGGTTTGATTGGATTTTTAATCTTGGGATTGTATTTGTCAAAATGGACGCAACAGCCCATAGAAAATTTACTAATTTCTAAAATAAAAAAGTGGCCGGTTGAACATGCCGGATATATTTTTCATTTGGTTTTTATAATTCTGATTGCTGTTTCGTGGTGGATGGGATTGTATTGGTGTTCTTTTATCCTGATTGTATTATTGTATTTAATTAATAATGCATTTTATTCTTATATCGAAAGCAGCAGTGATTTAGAGAAAATAAAAGCAAACTACAAGGCCAATAAAATCAAGTATTGGATTTTTTCCGGAATGCTGTTGGGATTTTTATCGCTTTTTTCATGGTTGACTTTTTCAGATCACATGCATCATTTTTCCTCAGTGATTGTAATGAATATTTCATTTACAGTTTTTATAGCAAGCATTGATTTGTGGATTAAGACTCCCAACGATGCATTTAAAATGCTTGAAACAGATAAAACCTTACGGGAAGAGGTCATTGTAGAAACAAGAATTCAGGACAAACGACAATTTGTTTCTAAATTAAGTTCAGCTTATGAATTTTTTCAGGCTGCTAAATTTGTAGCCATATTTGGGATGTCATTTTATATATTTTTTGATGCGTTTAATAAACACCGGGTGCGGGTGGAATCTGTAGATAAGAAATCGCATTATAGTTCATATCAACGCGATAGTTTAAAAAACTATTTTAAGCGTTGGGCAAAAGGAATTGATTCTACCAAGCCCATCATTTTAATTGCGGGTCAAGGGGGAGGTTCCCGTGCCGGCGCCTGGATGGTGATGAATTTAGATACCCTTGAGAACCAGGACAAATCGTTTGTTAAAAATGTATTTGCGATATCCACTGTTTCCGGAAGCAGTTCGGGTGCCAATATGATGCTCAACAAATGGAGTTTGGAGCAGGATGGAATTCGGATGGAGACCAGAAGTAATTTAGAATTAGCACAACGGCTTTATACTTATAATTATTTAACTGCCGCTACCTGGGGCATGTTGTGGAGTGATGCCTTACGAAATTTGGTAACGGCTAAAGACAAACCTGCCAGAGATCGTAATTTGTATCGGCAGTATGACGAAGGACGTGCATTCAGTTTGTGTTATTCTAAAGACTACCAGGATACTGCCAGTGCATTTTTCCAATTGGATTTCATGGCCAATTGGGATACAACAAAAACCAAGAAACGACTGCCATTACTATTTTTGAATACAGCAACAACTCAAGCTGGCAAGCGCGCGATTTCTGCACCTGTAATTATAGAACCAAAAATATTTGGTACTGCCATAGACTTATACCATAAAGTCAAACATCAAAAAACAGGAACGGATACCTTATATAATTTTCCATTAGTAACTGCGGTTAATTTAAGTCAGGCGTTTCCATTTGTCTGTGCCTACAATTATGTGGAAGGGGTGGGCAACATGATTGACGGAGGCTTGTATGAAAACTCAGGAGCAAATACTTTATTTGAAATTTATAAATTTCTCACTGACAGTTTTCCACAATTTCAATATCGAATTCTCTTAATTCAAAACAGCAACAACGATAATGATAATACGGCTTCCAACAGTTCGGTATTGTGGAATACCATCACTTCTGCAGCGGCCTCCCCTTTTTCAGGGCACAGCCATTACTGGGAGCAAAAATTAATTTTATCTAAACGCCCTACCGATCTTTTAGAAAAAATTTACCCAAAAACCGGATGCCAATGGACGGATACTCCTTTGGGAATATTATTGAGTAAGAAATCAGTTGATAAATTGTGGGAGTATGTGGGGAGGAGGTGAATATGAATTACAAATTATCAATTACGAATTACGAATTATGGGAGGGGAGTGGACATTCTGTGTGCTTGCGGGAAGAATTAGGAATTGTGGGAGTAGGTATGAATTCACTCTAGCGAGTGGGGGCGTAAAGAGTAGTTAGAAGTTTTTTTTGGGGTGTATTTTGGATGGAATTGCTATGGCTGATTTATTTATAGTTTGGAATTGGGAGGTTTTGTGGTGAAGCGAAGGAGAAATAGGTTGGGAATTGTGGATATAACAAAAGTTATATTTTTATTTATTAATGTTCAAATAACTTTGAGTATATTTTTATAATATTGGATTTATAATCAACTTTTAATCATCAATAAATTTATTAAATTATGAAATCAAATTTCTATTATTTTATTATGTTAATTTCTATCACTATTAGTTATTCTGCTTGCAAAGAGCAGAGTATTAGTTCAACAAAAGATAAAGAAAATTCACAGATTGATAGTGTGTTGAAAGCAAAAGCTGAAGTTTATGATTTACTTTTCTCAAGAGTTGAAGATTCTTCTAAGTTTATGAATGATTTGACCCCAAAGGTAGCTAAAGCCATAGTGAGAAGTAATATTGAAACGAATGACGGCTCAGGAGCAATCAACCTAGATAAAGAAAGGTCTGTTTTTTTTAAAATAAGCGATTTATTACAGGTTGTTAATGGATATTCAAAGGATGATTTACTTAAAATGGGCGTTAGAGTTTATTTAGGAAGATATGGGAGAAAACAAATTATTGAAGATTATTTAGGTTCTAAACAATTTGAATTATATAAAAATAGGAGAACTGTAATAATCCAACTTATGGATAAGGATAATAATGTTTTAATAAGTAAAGATGGTAAATGGGTAAATGCAAATTTAGGAGAACTTTGTCCACCTTGTAGCGATAGCAATTCACCTACTGGAGGAGACAAAGATCCTTATATTCAAGAATAAAAGTAAATTTTAATTTCAATAGTATTAATTTAATACACGGTTTTTGATTCTATACCAATATTTTTTAATATCGGCATTAATTCTTTCGTGGAAATACAAATCGAGTCTAATAAAATTTGAATATTTTATTTTGACAGTTTGTATTTTTGAAGGGATAGGGAAAGTTATGCGTATTATTTACAATAATAATACAATAGTATACAATTTTTATTTTGTTTTTCTTATTTCTTATTATATATATATATTTAGTTATGAAATTAATAAATTATTAAGTAAGAAAATTAAATTGTATGAATTGGGTTTGTTTCTAATTATTAGTTTGATAACATTTTGTTATTACCATAATTTAAATAATTTAAATGCAATAGCTTACAATATTGGGATGTTGATTGTTATTTTACTTATATATAGGTATTTTTATTTATTAATTATTGGTAAAAGTTACTTAAATCTATCAAACACTCCTTTGTTTTGGTTAGCTTCAGGAATATTACTATTTTATTCTTCAGCATTTCCAATTTTGAGTTTTACAAATATATTTATTACTTATGATATTCAATTAGCAAGAGCATTTCAAAAATGGGTTCAATATGGAAATTTATTTATTGCGGTGAGTTATAATTTGGTGATCTTATGTACTTATTTCAAGAAAGTTTAGTCTACCAGGTAATAGGAGTATCCTTTATTATGCCTATTTTATTGTGTGGAATCCTTTTTTGGTTCATTTTTGCTTATCAAAAAAAGAAGTTACAGAATGAAATAGAATCAAGAGAAATTAGATTAAAAGAACAACAACTCATCATTGAAAAGCAAGAATCAATACAAAACGAGCGCAACCGAATTGCATCTGAGATGCATGATGATTTAGGATCCGGTTTAACAACCATCCGTTATTTAAGTGATCGGGCTTTGACGAAGGCTGCTTCGGAAGAGGAGCGGACTCAAATTGGTCGGATTGCAGCACAGAGTAATGCTTTGATACGCAACATGTCTGAGATTATCTGGGCTTTAAATATGCGCTTTGATAGCCTGGATAGTTTGTTGGCTTATTTACGGCGTTATGCTGCTGAGTTTTTAGAGGAACATCATATTGAACTGTCCTGGCAGCAAATGGAACTCAATGAGTTGCATGCATTGAGTGGCGAGATGCGTCGTAACATCCATCTGACAGTCAAGGAAGCATTGAACAACATAGTAAAACACGCTGGAGCCACTAAGGTAAATTTTCTTTTTTCGAAGGAGGAAGGTTTTTTTATCTTGAAACTAATAGACAATGGCACTGGTTTTAATCCGGAATCAATTTCTTCTGATGGAAATGGTCTTTTCAATATGCAAAACAGGATGAAATCGATTGAAGGTGATTTTCAAATTTATTCTAAACCTACAGGTACCGAAGTTATAATACGATTTCCTTTAAGTTTGAGTACTGCCTAACAAAAGTTATATTTTTATACAGCTGGGTTTCCTTGAGCTTTGTGTAAAATTATAATATGAAATTAATTACTGTCTATCTTGAGAATGGAATTCAGTTAGAAATTCAACTTAATTACTTATTAATAGAGCGAATACTTATTAATAACGAATTGGTCAGTTCAAAAGGCTCACTTTTTGGCAGAGTGCATGCATTTAACCATGAAGGACATTTTTATAAAGTGATATTAACAGCAGGAGCTTTTGGTTGGTGGCTTGATATTTACCGGGATGGTATGCCGATCATTGAATCTGCAAAACATGGATGTTTGTTTTTACTTGGAATTGGCATTACATTGATATTACTCTTAGAATTTGTGTATAAACACTTTAATTAGTTTAAATTTGTTGAGCATATCTCATAATAGTATGCCCTAATATGAAAATAGCAATCCTTGAAGACCTGAAAGACGTTGCACTGATGTTGCAAGACTTATTTGCGGATCAGGCAGATATGAGTTGTTCTCAGGTTTATCATACTGCAGAGGATGCTATGCAATTTCTTAAGCAAAATCCTGCAGATATCTTAATAGTTGACATTGGATTGCCAAGAGCTTCTGGAATCGATGCCATTCATTTTCTTACCAAATACTGTCCTGCCATGCAGTATTGTATGTTTACGGTTTATGAAGATGATGAAAAGATCTTTAACTCATTACAAGCAGGCGCAAAGGGATATATTTTAAAAGGCTCGGACTCTAAGAAAATAGTTGAAGCGGTTCGTGAACTATACCAAGGGGGATCTCCTATGAGTCCCAGCATAGCCCGTCGAATTCTGGATGTTTTTCAAAAAATGAATTTAAATCCATCTCCAACAAAATTACCACTTACATCCAGGGAATTGGAATTATTGGATTTGTTAGCAAAAGGTTTGTTGTATAAAGAAATAGCGGATCAAATGGGAATTACAACAGGCACTGTTAAACAGCACATTCATAAAATTTACGATAAATTGCAAGTTACTAATAAGACGGAAGCAATTAATTTGTATCGATTTGGGAAATAATAGTTTTGTTTCCTTCCTTCAATTTTTTATTTAATTAAAGAGTTTACTTATAACAAAGGTTATATTTTATTGCCTTTGAACCCACAATACTTTTGTTTTCATTATTTATTAATTTTTTAAATCTTCTAACATGAAAACAATTTTAAGTATTTTATTCTTTCTGGGATTTTATTATTCCAGTTTAATGTCACAAGTTGATTGTGAAACAGCTTGTCCGGTTCCCTTTGTAAATTGGGATGCAGTACAATGCGAGCACTATGAAAATTTTAATCCGGGAGATCCCCTTTTATCTGCGGATTGGAAAGTTTTTCCAAGTGGGTCAAATCCGCCTTATTATCCTGTGCCTGCAATTGTACAGTTGGGACATGTGGGTCCAAGCTGGACTTACTTTGCAGATTTTACTTGTTCAAGTAGTGCAAAGCCTGTCGATAATTTGTACTATTTTAGAATGCAGCCCAAAGATTATCGGTTTAGTTGTTCGGTTTTTTTAAACAATGGAAATTCTGGTTACTTTTCTATGCTCAATGCCAGTTTAGGGAGAGTGGTTAATTTTTATTTTACGGGTACCAATTTAGTTTCCATTTACAATGCAAGTAACTCGTATTTGGGAAGTTTCAGCTATTCGGAAGGAGAATGGTTCCGTTTGAATTTATTTTACCATGCCAATGATGGAAGAATGGAAATTTTCCGAAATGATTACAAAGTTTTTGAAGTTAAAAATTTACCTAAATCTGTTTCGACTTTTCCATCGGTTGCTAACTTTTTTACTCATAAATTAGGAGAGGCTTTTTTTCTGGGTGGTGTCTGTCTTGTATCAAGAAATGGTATTTTAGTAAACTGTACCCAAAATATTGAGCCGGTTTGTTTAAATGGTAGCAACGAACAGGTTGCAGATAATTATTGTTGGGCGAGTGAAGCTGGTTATTTGAACAGTGAATTGCATTCTTGTGCAGTTACAAATGATCCATGTGATGATTGTGATGAATGCTTTACGTACCGGTTTGATTGTGGAGATCCTAGAACAATCTATTTAAACAGCAGTTATTGCAGGGAAGATGTTCCAACATTTAATTTAGGAGATAGTCATCAATCAGATGAACTTGAATGGGAGTTTAAAAATAGTTCTAATGCTATTATTCAGCCTGAATTTTTAGCTGGCACTTCCTATAATTCTGTAAATCCAGTTTGTAAGTTACCAAGTCCTGGAAATTATACAATTTGTTTTAGAGTTTATAAATACAATGGAACGGGTCGATTTAAATTTTATGAATGTTGTTATGTAGTAAAAGTTGCCGGTTCATGCAGTAAACCACCAAGTTTATATATAACAGCTACCAATCCCAATGCGAACTCTGAAGTCAGTTTGAGTACAACAGGAAGTGATATAGAAACGTATTCCTGGCGGATTGATGATCCTTCAGCTTATTTAAGCAATGTTTCGACAACTGGAAGTACATTTCGTTGTGGAATTCCTAGTGGAAGAACGTGTATTACAGTTTGTCTTACTGTTGGCAATGGATGTGGAATGCTTTCAAAATGTATAAATGTTTGCAGACCCAGTGGCAATTGCGGAACAAAGCCTGCACCACATCCTCCAATTGTTTACACTGTAAATCAAAATGGTGAATTGAGTTTTCAAAACGTACCGGTTATGGATAATTATCATTGGACCTTACCGGCAGGTTGCACATTTACCGGAGGAACCGATGCCAATTCAAGATCACCTATTTGCAAATTACCGGATATTAATTGCAGTTATGTAATTTGTTTAAAGATGCGTTTTGGTTCTTGTTATACTTGTTGTTATTGTTTTACAATCAAACCACAGACCAGCGGGACAGTTACCTTAGATCCTGAAGAAATGAGTTGTGCTAACAGCGGCCAGGAAGTATTGGTGCCAGTACGTGTGAAAAATTTCAATAACATGACATCTCTTGATATTACTGCGCAATTAAATCCGATAACCGTTGCAGATTTTATCAGTGCAAGTGCTGGTCCCAACATCAATCCAAATGCATTTGTTTATCAAATTCTTTCCAGTTCAAAAATCAAGGTAGCATGGGCTGGTGTTTCAAGTGCAGCAACTACCTTGGCTGATAATGATATTTTCTGTTATTTGAAAGTAAAAATGAAAGGAGCTGCAAATTCCACGGCAACAATATCATTTGAACCAAGCAGTGCGATCGTAAAGCAAAACAGAAACCTGGTGGTAGCTGATTTTAAAACTGGTAGTGTTTGTGTAAATGGTTCATTTACCATTTGTGGAAAAATTGTAACTGAAGAAAATAAACCCGTAAAGGACGTGTCAGTTGAATTGATCGGTCAAAATACCCAAACAGTTAAAACAGATGCTTCAGGTTCATATTGCTTTTTGAATGTACCTGCCGGAACTTTTACAATTAAACCCAAAAAATTGACATTTCCCGGTAATGGCGTTGAGATAGCAGATATTGCGGATATACAAGGACATATATTGGGAAGTTTTATTTTGGATTCGCCATTTAAAATAATTGCAGCAGATGTTGACAATAATAAAACGATCAATGCAACCGATATTGCCCGAATAATTCCGGTTTATTTCAATAAGAACCAGGCATTTTCAGCAGTTGAAAGTTGGAGATTTATTCCAAAGTCATTTAGTTTTCCAAATGTAAGTAATCCCTTCCAATCTAGCTTTCCTGAAATACGGACGATTCAAATTTCTAAAAATGAATCGAATCTTGATTTTACCGGAATCAAGATGGGGGATGTTGATCTGGACAACGATCCACAGAAATTTGGTGAAACAGGAGAAGTCATAAGTTTTGATACCAGAACGAGCAAAGATCAAGCTACTTTGGATTTAAAAATAAACAATACTCAGGTCATGCCAGGCAGAAAAATAAAAGTGCCGGTATATGCAAAGGGTTTTAAAGAAGTTCTAAGTTTTGGATTTTCATTGGCATGGAATGCATCTAAAATTAAGTACTCTCAATTAACGGATTTTAATCCAAAATTGAGCATGAATGCTTCAAATTTTACACTGGGAAATGTTGATAAAGGCAGGATGGGAGTCTCCTGGTATGTATTAAATCCAAATGGTGTAAATTTGAATGATAAAGACACTTTATTTTCAATTGAATTTGAAGCAATTGGAAAAGATGGCGACTCTACATTAATTAGTTTTACCGACAATCCAATTGCCACTACTTTTTCCAATAAAACAGAAAATTTTAAACTAAATATTGTAAACGGAGTAGTCAAAATTCGTACCGTGTTAATCGGTGTCAATACCAAGCAATTGCCCGAGAAATTTTCTTTATTTCCGAACCCAGCAAGTAATCAGATTCATTTAGATATGGAAGACGGAAATTTAAATGATGCATCTGTTGTGATTGTTTCAAGTGATGGCAGACAATATCCGGTATCTCTAGATACCTATATGGGACATGGTCTGATGGATATTAGCAATCTGCCAAATGGCTTATACAATTTAAGAATTGTTTATCAAAATAAAAATTACCGAATACCATTCAGTAAATTTTGATGATTTGGAATTGATAAATGGAGGTGAGCAGCAATGCTCGCTTCCATTTAATTGATTCATACATTCTGTATGAATATTGAGATTGTTTAATTTATAACTTATAATAAAAAAATCATGAAAAATATATTTCATTTAGTGCTTTCTTGTTTGGTAGTTTTATTGTTTGAAACTACACAGGCATTCTCCAATTCAGTTGGAATGAACAATTTTATTACAGTCATTGATACCGGTAAAGTTACATTGTCTCTTGGAGCCAATCTCGATTTATCGAATGGCATCACCCTGAATACTTTTTACGGAAGAATAAGTTTTTTATGTCATAATATTTGTAAATCAGAAAAGGGATATTTCCGTCGCAATATTCTTTCTAAAATGGGAATTTATGCTGGACTGTATCAGTCTAAATATATATCAGCTGAAGGCATTCCTTCTGGTTTAAATTATTATTATAATCAAATTGGCCGTATAGATCAATCCAATTATCTGGTTGAAAGAAGCTATTCTAGTTTAAATTCGAATAGCTCATTTAATAATTATGGTTTGGTATTGACCTTGCCGTTTAATATAACAAACCAGGGTTTATTTGGAGACGGTATTAAACACAATGTCTATTTTACACCGTTTGATTTTGAAGCCGTAATGACAAAAGAAACAATTGCATATACATTTGAAGATATTCACAAGGATACTATTTCAGTAACAGGACCTGTATTGGATAGTTTGCATGTACCGTTTACAGTCAATAGGAGTTTTGTTAATTATTATTGGGGATTTACTAATTTCCAATATAATTATGAAGGTAATAAATATAATTTTTTTATAAAGGCGACCCCTTTGGGTATAAGTTGGATGGGTGGAGCATCCAGACCATGTATTAATTACAGTTTCTATTTTGGAATTTCGGAAAACAAATTCGGCATACGAATTGGAGGTGAATTTAAAGGCAATTATGGAAGTTCAAATCCTTATTTTAATCTGTTTATCACCAAAACGTTTGATTTTTCTAAGTTTGGAGATTTGATGAAACCATAATGAAATCGCCGTTTAATATTACATGTTTTAATCTGATAGATGAGAAAAATTATTGTTTGATTAAATAAATTTTACTTATCTATCAGATTAAAGTTTAAGAAGATTTCTAAATTAAGATTATAAATTTTAGTTTATTAGAGTCTGGTTATAAAATTAAAATGCACAAGCAACAGAATGATAATTTTTATCCAAACTCATTTCAAATAGGTTTCGATTGTAGAAATTTTATTTCGGCCAATCAATGAATTATTTTTAATCTGTTCAAATTTTAATTTAGCATCAGAAATATTATTATTCATCAGATCCAGCATACATAAGTAGTATAGGGCTTCTGTTTTGAATGGTTCCTGGTTGGAAGTTGAAAGTTTGTCCAATGCTATTTTAGCTTCGGTGTAATTCTTTTTTTGTAATTGAATGTGAGCAAGGTATTTTAGTGCCAGTACATTGGTGGTATCTGATAAGTGAATGTTATATTTTGAAGCATTTTTTAGATTTAAATTTAATTATATTTCGATTTTATTTAATGAATCTTTTCTTTTTAATTCACCCCCTACACCGGTCAATAAATTTTACCAGTCCATTCATCTCACTGCGGGACAAATAGATGGTTGAACCTCCCCGATTGGTATAAATTCGGAATTTTAAGTCGCGCGCATTTTGAATGTGCCGGATATCGTCTTCATTTAATTTAATGTAAATGCTTGCCCATCGGAATGGAGTTGTTTCAACGGTCGTGTGGGTTGTAGGTACACTTACATTTTCAGTAATGCTTTTTGAAGGAAGGTCCACACTACTGCTTTCTCCTTTAGCATTGGTTACGGTTTCAGATGTGCTGGGGATGGTTACTGTAACGGATTCAGTTTTATATTCTGTACTTGTATTGGAAATGCGTTGCGTTCCGTGCAAATTTTCAATTCTAGTGGCTTTTATTTTAACGATTGAGTCAGTTGCTTTGTAATACAGTTCATCCTGTATGGTATATTCTTCAGGCCTTAATGAGAAATCAATTCTTACCATTAAGGAATCTTTAATAAGGGTATTGTTTTCAAGATAACATTTTATATTGACATTTCTTTGATACCATTTACTTTCCAAGCTTTTATCGTCTTCAATAGTAGTTATATTCACCATGTAAAAAACCAAGCCTTTGGTTGATTTAAATTCATCTTCAACTACATATTGTTTATTTTGAGCGCTTGTTTCAAAAGCGAAAATCAGCAAGCACCACAAGCCAATTGAAAAACCGAATAAATTTTTCATCTTATTTTTGTTTATACTAGTTGTATGACAAATTTTATACAAAGAGATTGGCTTTTCTACTGGAATGAGTGAATTTGTGTTTTTTTTAACTTTTTTTTTGATTTACCATACATTCTTAATAACTTCACCTCAATTCCAGCATTTCATTCCGTTTTTATAGGCTCAATATAAAGAAATATTCCGTTTTCCGGATATTGTATGATGAGCTTTGGCTGCATTCGCAATAGTCTGAGAGAACCCATTTCGAATTTTTAAATACTAATTTAAGCCTCATGATAAGCTTTTTGCGTTTTTTACTAGGGTGCTTTCCTGCTTTACTTTTTAGTCAGGAACAACTGGGATTTGATAACCTCTATTTAAATATCGGGACCACCATTAATATTTATTATCGGGGAGGGACCAATTTTCCGGGGATCAAGGCATTTGTAGGGGTCGGTGGAATTAAACAAATTGATTCTAAATATGGCAACTACATGATGTCAGTTGGCATGAATGTAGGCATTTACAATAAGTCACTTGGCAATAGTTTGATACTTCTCAAGCAGGACAATCAAATTGATTTTACCTCCAGTTTGTTTTTTGGGCCTGCCTCCAGTCATATCAATGAAAAATTTCCACTATATAAAAATCTTCGAACCATAAATAATCTCCCATTTTATAATTTACGTTTTGGAAATGAAGGACTGGCGATGTTGGGGGTCAATTTTATCATGAACAACCACATACGGCATCAAACTGTGGGAGCCATTGTACTCAACTATAAGAACCTAAGTATCAATTATTATAATGATGGAGGAATGCCACTCAATCTATTGGGACTGGGTGATAGTTTTGACCGTTGGTGGACCGGAGGAGGAGGCATTTATTACCATTCCGTCCGAAAAAATAATTTATTTGAGTTGACATTTGATCAATTTACCGGCTATGAACGCCAGTATTTTGAATTGGCAACCCGCCTTGGGATGGATGTACAGGATTATAGTATTTTCTCAGATATAAAACCTGACACCATCGGAACCCGATACAATGTTACCGGTTTTAGAAGTGGAAATAATTACAACTCGTCTTCTTATACCTTGCGTTGTTTTATCAATGAATCCCTTGCAATCAATCTGGGAGTCATAGGTTCTTTAAGGGGCAATAATCCGGAAGGGGAAAGACTATGGGGTGTGCAAGATCTCATTCACAATGCCATGAAAATTGCGATTCACCCAAATTTTGATGCCAATCGCATTTTGGTAGGACTCACTTTTAATCACTTCAATCCTATAAAATAATGTACAAGTATCTGCTACTCCTTGCGGTGCTTTGTTCTTGCTCCCGCAAATATCATAAAGTGGAAGATTTATCTGGTAAACTAGAGCAATATGTTCATAAATGGTCGCCGAATGATTCTTTTTCAAAATTTGAAATGAACCTCATCCCCTATGTTTTTTATCGAAACAAAGTTTCAGAAAAAGTGATGATGACAGAAAATTCAAGAATTCATGATTTAAACATTTACCTGATTAAAGATACCAGCAGTATCAAACACCAGCGATTTATATTTTTTATACCATTTATAAATGACAGCATTCCGGTATTAAATCAAGAGGTTTATTTTTTTTCTATCAAAGGACTTTCAGATGCGAATGACCGCAAAGAAGTCAATCGATTTGAATTGTTGAAAATATATAAAGGTCAAATTAGTTCAGTTGATACTTGTAGAAAAGTAAGTGATACCTGCGAATATATTTTTAAATTGTTTATTTCTGCTGGAGAAGATATTTCCAGCATCAAGCAATTTAATAAAAAAATGAATTCAAACTTAATTACCTGTGCACCTGGTCAATGTAAGAAGAATCAAAATACTTTTGAAGTATTTATTAGCAGAAGACGGGAGGTTCTGAAAGTACATGCATTAATTGATTATGGTAAAAAGCATCGTGACAATCTTAAATCAACCGTTTATGATTTTAATGAAATGTATAAGGAAGTACTTTTTTTTATTAAAAAATAATTTTAATCGTCATGTCTTTTCAAACTAAAAGTCTGCAACAAAAATTGGATTCTAAAACCGGAGTAAAGCGAATCCTAGCTTTAGATGGTGGTGGTGTTCGGGGAATTCTTACCCTGGGATTTTTGGAAAAAATTGAATCCACACTTCGAACGCGTTATGGCAAAAGTGACATGGTATTGAGTGATTATTACGATATGATGGGTGGCACAAGTACCGGGGCCATCATGGCCACAGGTTTGGCATTGGGTATGGAAGTGAAACAAATTATTCAACTCTATTTGGATTTAGGTGAAGTTATTTTTGGTAAAAGGAGTTTTTCATTGATACCAAGAGATTGGACTGGATTCAGGGCAATTTTCAAGGAAAATTACAATTCTGAAAATTTAGAGAAACAATTAAAAAACACCTTTGGTGAAATACTACTTGGAGACACGCAGGCTATTAAATGCGGATTGGCTATCAACACCAAACGCGCAGATACCTACAGCTTATGGACATTTGCAAATCATCCGGATGGGATATATTATAACTCCAATAAAGATATTAAACTGTGGGAATTGTGCAGAGCTAGTTCTGCTGCACCATATTATTTTAAACCCAAACAACTTCCTATCAAAACGCGCAGCGGGAAAATGGTCAAATCTGGCTTTGTAGATGGCGGTGTCAGTTTGGCAAATAATCCCGTCTTTCAATTGTTTCTTACCGCAACCGTATCCAGTTTTGGTTTTAATTGGGTTTCCGGAGAGAATAAATTATTTATGACTTCTTTAGGCACCGGGAATGGTTTATTATTAGAAGATCCGGAAAGTCTTGTTAATTCAAGAGCTGTGGCCTGGGCTTCCAAATTACCAAATCTATTTATGATTGATGCCCTTGAAATGAATCAAATTATATTGCAATATCTTGGAAAAAATTATGGACCGGTTGATTTTATAGATAATCAGTTTGGTAAGTTGGAAGAGCTTAAATATCTAAACGAAAAACTATTCAGTTTTACACGCCACAATGTTAGGTTAACCGCTGAAAGTTTGGCACAACTCGGATTTCAATTCAGTTTAGAGAAAGTTCGTTCTGTGGCTGAAATGGACCACTATGAAAATATACCCGACTTATTGGCAATCGGTCGAAAGGCAGCTGAGCAATTTACAGAAACCCATTTACCAACTTCGTTTGATTTATAATTTATGAAGAAAATTTATTTTTCTTATTCAGACAAGCCAGAAGATCAATCACTTTACAAGGATCTCAACAATCATTTGCAACAATATAAGCGCAAAGGATGGATTGAAATATATGATGAACAGGAATTGTTTAAACAAAATGGAGACCTTGCAAAAAATGAAGAATTTTTAAAATCATCAGATTTAACCATTCCATTAATTAGCATTGATTATCTGAACAACGACGAATGTTTGAAAATTTTAAAGCTGGCTGATATGCAGCACATAAAAATAGTACCCATCCTTCTACGTGAATGCGACTGGACAGCAGATGACATTCTTAAGAAATACAGTAATGAAGTACTACCGGATGAAAAAAAATCAATAGAACATCTCAGTAAAACCTTGCCAGATAAGCAGACTATTTTTAAGGAAATTGGTGATGAGATCAAATGTTTTATTTTTCCTGAATTGCATTCTGTGAAAATGGCGGAAACCGGATCGTCATTTTATTGGATCGTTGCCGGTTTGGTATTGGTAATAGGCATTTTGGCTTCGTTTTATATTTATACCAAAACAGATGAATTACTATTAGCAGTACTGAGTTTTTTATTATTTGGTCTAATAGCCCTGATGTCTGTTAAGAATGTATTGTTTCCCACTAAATTGTCAACCATTTAATCTAAATATATGAGTACAGAACTTAAAGAAAAGAATTTGCAAAGTATTCGTGTTTTAGAAAACCTTTTGGAAAATGAAAAGAAATCTAAAATTTATACGGTCATTGTTGTACTTGGATTTTGTATTTTAGGAGGCCTCATTTTGTATTTGGGATTGGAACTTTCCAGCAAAGCCAATGAACTCAAACAACAATTACGCGAAAAAGAAACACTGATTGCAGAGAAAACCAATTTACTAGCTGAAAAGGAAGCCTTAATTGCTGAGCGGGATTCTGCTTTGATTCGGCTGGATAGTCTTCAAACTTCTTTGGTAAACACCAACAGCCTTCTCAGTCATACTGCTTTAGAGGCAGATTCTATCAAACAACAATCACTGAGTTTATTGACTCAGGTTCAGCAGCAATTTGATAAATTAAATCAGGATTATGTTCAGCTTCAAAAGAAATATAAGCTGGAATCAAAACCAATTGACGATGTAAAACTTAAAGATCAGGTACAGGTTATTGACAAATTGAATAAAAAATATAAATGTTATATACAATTCATGCCGGGGTTTGAAACAGAAGCAAAACGCGCTTATCAGGCACTTTATCAGAAGGATTGGTACAATCAATTTATAGCAGAGAATGAGAAGATAGAAAATCAATCATTCAATACCTATATTAAATATTTTGATAAAAGTGATCAGAAATTGGCATATGAGATGTATCGTACTTTAATGAATGCAAAAATAGAAGTTTCCCGAGAGCCGGTATTGGTAGAAACACCAGGAGCTGCTAAAAAATTTGAAGTTTGGATTGGTAAAGCACAACGGAAATCTGTGGAAGATGTATTAAACAATCCACGGTATCAAAATAAGTTGAATCTTATGAATAAAAAATTATGAGTGCTTTAAAAGTTTTTATTTCGTATGCTCATGAAGACGAAGCAATTAAAAATCAATTTGATAAATTTTTAATTACTTTAAAACGTTCCAATAAAATTGAAGTTTGGCAAGACCGGCAAATCATGGCTGGCGAAAAGTGGGATGATCTTATAAAGAAAGAGCTCACATCGGCTGATATAATCATCTTATTGGTAAGTATTGATTTTATTGCTTCGGATTATATTTGGAGAAATGAATTAGAAATTGCCATGCAACGCCATGAAGCGGGTACTGCCCGAGTGATTCCTATTATTGCAAGAGCCTGTGATTGGAGTACGATGCCCTTTAGAAAATTACAAGCGTTACCTACTGGAGGCATTCCAATTGAGAATGCAAGCAATTTAGATCAGGTATATACCGAAATATCAAAGCAAATAAAAGCGGTGGTTGAATTTTTAGGCACTACTTAATGATATAAAAGTCTTAAAAGGCAAGCTGTAGGAACAGTATACATCTATCATGGGAATTGATATTTTTTAGAATAAACATTCACGTACTTGATTCCATTCGTGGCAACTCCTACTTCTTCAATTCGCGTTTAATTCGTGCATTCGTAGCAACTCCTACTTCTTCAATTCGTGTTTAATTCGTGCATTCGTGGCAGCTCCTACTTTTTCAATTCGTGTTTAATTCGTGCATTCGTGACAACTCCTACTTCTTCAATTCGTGTTTAATTCGTGCATTCGTGACAACTCCTACTTCTTCAATTCGTGTTTAATTCGTGCATTCGTGACAACTCCTACTTCTTCAATTCGTGTTTAATTCGTGCATTCGTGACAACTCCTGCTTCTTCAATTCGTGTTTAATTCGTGCATTCGTGACAACTCCTGCTTCTTCAATTCGTGACTTTATTCGTGCATTCGTGGCGACCTCTTCAAAATTTTACTAAAAGAAAAAATCTTGAAGCGAAGTAATAAGCACATTTATATTTCTTTCTACCATTTACCAACTTAACTTGCCGCGAATGGAAGAACGAATGGAAGAATGAAGAAATGCCACGAATGCACGAATGAATACACGAATGGAAATGCGAAGAAATGCCACGAATGCACGAATGAATGCACGAATGAAGACACGAATGAAGACACGAATGGAGATTCGAAGAATAATTTAATAATTCGTCCTTAATTCGTGAATTCGTGGCGATTCCTCTCCAAAAAGTGGTCAGCAACTAGTAGTCAGGAGTCAAAAATTCCTCCTCCCAAACAGTCTAATAATCTAACAGTCAAACAGTCTAACAAGCCCTTTCTCAAGCTTTGACCAATCCCAATCGCTCCATCCGATAATATTCCCGGAACGTTATCATTCGTTCGGTATTTTCATCCCACAACTTATGTGTTGCAAGTTTTAAACTTTGAAAGAAATTTAATTCTGTGGTGTATTTATGAAACCAAGGGATGGCATCAACACATTTTTTCAAATTGTAGTTAGGAATGGCAGGATTCAGATGATGAATGTGGTGAATGGCTATATTGCCGGTAAACCAATTGAATATTGCCGGTAATTTATAATACGTGCTTCCTTTAATCGCAGCATACATAAACTCCCATTTATTTCTCCAGTGCTTGTAGCCATGTTCGTGTTGATGTTGAACATAAAAAAACCAGATGGCAATAATTGCAAATGAAGAAAGAATTATCAAATGCATCGTAACAAAACGTTTCCAATCTAAAATAAAACAAAGAGCTATAAAAACAGCAGCATAAATAAAATTATTTAAGTACAATCCTGGTTTTGCTTTTTTAAATTCTTCTAAATTCACCAATGGTAAACGATTGTGTATAAAAATATAATAAATTGGTCCTAATACAAACATCACCAGGGGTGTTCGGTATAAACGATATTTAAAACGTTCAAATTTACTCAGCTTGGAATATTCAGCAACTGTCAACGTATTGATATCACCAATGTCACGAACTTCCAACATTCCATTATTCATGTGGTGGAAATGGTGGGATTTTGCCCAATATGAATACGGCACTGAACTTAACATGCTACAACTGTAGCCAATGATTTTACGCCAGCGTGAAGATTCTATAAAAGTATTATGACCACAATCGTGTTGGATGATAAAAATTCGTACTAAAAAAAGTGCATTTAATAATGCCAATAGACAAGCAGCCAAAACGCTGTAATCCCATAAAAAATAAATAGCTATCCAGACCGCAAAAAATGGTCCAATGCTATTTAAAATCTGAATGATTGCTTTGAGATTATCCGTTTTTTGGTAAGGCTTTAATGTTTTCAGCGCTTCTTTAACTTTTCCGGTAAATTCCTTTACTTCAGGATTCATCACTGCGGTTTGATTTTAGGGTGCAAAGATATGAAAAACTACAGAATGAATTTAAAATTAATTTCAAATAATCAATTTAAAATCAAGGGATTACATGATTAAAAAATACCTAATTGATAAGCCCTTGATTAAAAATCAATTTGAACCTTTAACCTGAAATTAATCGGACTGCCGGGTGTAAAATGAATTTCTTCGACAGCTATAGATTCATCCTTTAATCTTGATAACGTTAAAAATTGAGCTTCGTTCCATTTTTGATTGAAAATATTCTCTACAATAAAACTAAAATGCATGTTTTTGTAATTGTATCCTATATTAGCATCCATAATTTCATACCCTTTTGCCTGAACACTGTTGTCTTCGTTTGCTGGCCGGTCTGATAAAATCCGATAGCGTAAGCTGGTAGAAATATTATGGAAATTTTTCAAAGTGATACCTCCAGTATGCGTCCATTTGGCAGCTAAGGGTAAATAATTTTGTCCTTCAGGATCATCAATCGTTCTGGCTTTTGTCAACGATGATTCTGCATCAAATAAAATAAATTTATTTAACTGGTATCTTAGACCTGCTTCCAAACCTTGTCTTTTAGTTTTACCACTGTTTTCAACAATGGCTTCATCTCCAACATAAACCAATTCATCTTTCATGAATAAATACCAGGCAGCTACATGAAGGAATAAGGAACTTCCAATTTTTGTTTGAAACCCAATATCCTGATTAAAACTTCCGGGAAGCAAGGAAATGTCTGGATCCTGAATTAATAATCGGGAATCGTTGGAATGAAATCCGAAACCTGTTTTAGCAAATAATTGTAAGTTTTGATTTACATGGTACTGTGCGGTTAGTTTAGGTGAATATTTAATTTCTGTTTTTGAATTTTCTTTATTTGAACTCACTAAATTGTTAGTATAATTGAAATGAAATAAATCCAATCGATTTTGAACCGACAATTCCAACTGATTCCATTCATAAGCTGCTTTTAAATACGCATAGCTGTTGTTTTCCTGAATCGAACCAAATGCAAGTCTATCCAATAATTTTACTCGATCTTTGGTATGGGATAATTCAATATCATTTACAAGATCTAATCTATTCCCCAAACATGCATTTAAATCAATACCAGCCCAGGTTGCATTATATTGTCCTTCAAATCCAATTAAGTTTCGACGTTCTTTTTGCTTGATTTGGTCGCCATTGATAGAATCTTTTAAAAAGAATGTAAAATTTGAATATAATTCAAAATTATAATTTGAATAATAGGCACTCAGTTTTAAATTTTGGTTTGCAGAAAATGGTTTTATAAAATTTACCATTAAATTACTTCGATCTGTTTGTCCGCCTTCATTTGAATCTATAGCACCAAATCGACTGATTAATCCTTGATCAACAGCCCGTTGAGGAATTTGTCCGGAAGCATTCCATTTACTATTAAAATGGCTGCCTGTTAATTTAAGTTCAGCTGAGTTTAAAAACTTATAATTGTATTTGAACAAGCCATTAATTCTTTTGAAATTCTGGGGTTCATCAAAGTAACCATCTGTACGAACATACTCAGCGGCCAGGTATACATTCTGATGATTGGTATTGAGCAGCTTGAATAAACCTGCAAGCCGATGGGCATCAAACTTGCCGGATTCGAAAATAATGGAATTCATCTGAAGGCGATCTTGTAAAATAAAATCTGCATAGCCGGCATTTGAAAAATTTCCCTTAGCAACATTGTAGCTGCCTTTTTCATAATTGATTCTTTTGATGCTTTCCGGAATAATGAAGTGAAGATCTGAATAACCTTGTCCATGTGCATGGGAAACCATGTTTACAGGCAATAATTGGTCAACAGATAGATTGATATCAGTTCCATGATCAATATCAAATCCTCTTAGGAAAATTTGCTCAGCTTTTCCACCTCCCGCATGTTGTGCAATAAATAATCCAGGAACCATGCGTAATAATTCCTGGCTGTTTTGAACGGGCCTTGTCAAATTGTCTATTAATTGCAAATTGTAATGTAACGGTTCGGTGATATTGATTTGATCCAGTTGGATGGTATTGTTTTCCATTTGTATAGAAAGCGGAGTGTTTAAGTCAGCTTCTTTTACAAAATAAATAACTGGTTTGAAACCCAATAGTGAAAATTCCAGGGTATCGCCAGGCTTGGAAATGACATCCCTAAAGAAACCACGTCCATCCGTATGCGTGTGTGTATTTTTATTTTTATTGAAAATAGTAAGATCCGGGATTGGCTGTTGCTCAAGATTGAACACATAGCCACTGATCTGAGCCATGTTCAAATGAACAAAGAATAAAATGAATGAAGCAATAAATATCGTTTTCATAAGAGAATCAATTGTTGGGATTATATTTTTTGAAGACGTTGATTTAATTCTAATAATTCTGGATTTTTTGAATTCGTACTGTTTGCCTTTAAAAGAAAATTAGCGGCCATTTCTTTGTCTTTTTTTAACAAATAGATGTTGGCAAGGCTTCGATTGATGTCGATATTTTCAGGACGCATGTTCAAGTCTTCCTGAATATAATTCAAAGCTTTATCAGGATCATTTAATAATTCAGAATATACAGCTGCAAATTCCAGGCTCATATTGTGTCCATGTTGGGTATCATCAGTCAACATATCCAATATTTCAGGAAGTAATTTATCAAATGCCTCTTGTTGCTTTGTCTGCTTGTACAATTCTGCCAAATGAATGTAAAATGAAACTTCAGGAATGATAGCGCAAGCTTCTTTAAGTTCTTGTTCGGCTTCTTTAAATTTACCCTGGCTCATATAAACGGTTGCCAGGTTTGCTTTTGCAAATGGATAATCTGGCCGCTCCTCAAGAATTTGATTTAAAATGGAGATTCCTTCAGCGGTCTTATTATAGCGTATGCATAATTGAGCCAATTGTAACGCGGCCCAAGCCTTTTCTTCGCTTCCTGGACTGCCGGCTTCTACTGCCATTTGCATGGCTTTAATTGCATCTTCCGGCATACCATAGATTTCACGCAAATAAGAGACTCTGGAGTACGAACGTAAATCCGGACGCATGGATACCATTTTATCGGCAAGAGAAACTGCATTCTTATAATCACCCAATTCAACGTGCGCATCGATCAATGCTCCATATATCAATGCATTGTATGGATTTTTTTGTTGAGCAATTTCAGCAGTTTTCAGCGCATCTTTAAAATGATGCAGTGAAAGTTGAACACTGGCTTTGGCACTTAATGCTAGAAATTCCTGATCTTTATTAATGTTTTTTTGCTGTAAAGCTTGTTCGATGGTTTTTAATGCAGCCGGATAATAATGTCCGTGTTCCCCGGTAATTCTAGCTTCAGCAATAAAGAGATTTGTAATTCTGATTAAGGCATCTATATGATCCGGATTTTTTGTCAATAAATGTTTGAGATCTGAATAGCTTGTTCGTACTTCAGACCATTCATTAAAATATTGCATTTTTTCTGATCGTTCCAGTAAAACCGGAATTTCAAAATTTGTTTTTGGTTCTTTGGCACAGGATAAAATAAAAAGAGTGCAAATGAGGTACGTTATTTTTTTCATAGTAATTTTTTTTTAATAAAATACCTTGACTCCTAAGAGCCAAGGTATTTATAAAATGATTTTAATTTTTAATTAATTTGGTATAGCCAACGACTGCACCGCGATCAGTAACAGCACTGGCCAGATAAATTCCTGCTGGAATTTTACTTAAGTCCACAGTAAATTCAAACAAACCCTTACCAAAATATTCTGGATTTAAAACTTGAATCGTTTTACCGTCATTGGTTTTTAAATCGAGTCGTATGCTGGTTTCTAACTGATTGTTTATTTTAAATGTGGTTAGTGTGTTTACTGGATTTGGATAATTGATCATGGAAATTTGAGGTCCATTTAATCCAATAATTCCACCGCCACCTTTATTTACTGCACTCACAATTTTTCCACCGCATTCGCCATCTCCTGACCAGGGTGCTGCAAGATTTGGGAATGTATTTGAAAACAATGCATCGTTTTTCTCAACACCTGTTGTATAAGTCAACACGCCTACTAAATTGGGAGTCACTGGATTTGGTGAACCAGCAGTATAATCGTCATACCAGAGTCCGATAGCTGCTAATACAATTCCTGAAACGGCTTGCAATTCAATGCGGGTTACATCATCTTCCAATCGTCTTCCATTGGGAAAACCATCCATATTGGGTATAAACTCAATGTTTGTGTTTGCAAATTTCGGATCTGTTAATCCAAGAACACACGCTTGAACCAAACCCAGTGTGCTAAAGGCAGGATCGTTTCTTGGGGTGACGGGAACCGCCATATTTAATCGCAGCATATCCCCTCCGTTTGGAAGGAAATTGTGAATAAATGGTTTTCCTTCAGCAAGCGGATTTCCATTTTTTCCGGTTGCTAATTGATATGGTTTAAAATTTGGAACGCCGGTATGAAATGCAGGCCATAAGTCGACTGAACGTGCTTTTCCTTTACCAGGTAACAACAAGGTTCCAAAAATAGCATCGTCCAATGCGGTTCCAGCAACTGCAGGATTTCCTTTTAAACCGTACAGTCCATCTTTACCATAACCAAAGTCAAATCCTTGTAATGAATTTCTTTGAATGCGCAATTTAGCCATCGCAGGTACGGCGCCACCAAACAGCGCATCATCCATGTACAGTGCTAATTCCGGATTGAAAAAGAAATTGTCCATTAATGTATCGGCCAACTCTTGATAAGGTGTTAAAGAATTCCAATAGTCTTTATATCCAATTGGAATTACGGCTTCATTGGTCAAAGGCATACCCAATCTAGAAACCTGAATCCAATCACCAGAGTGATTTTCTCCACCTGGAGTTAAGGTGCGGATCGCTTGTCTGCTGGCGGATGCCCAAACACCAATCACATAATCAGGATCTAAAATGGTACGAGGAGCAGCAGGTGCACCTGTTTTTAATAAGGTGCTGATTGGAATTTGAATCGCAATGGCACTCACATTTAAGCAGGCAATTCCATCTCGAGCTTTACCATTTTGACGTGGTAAATTTCCTAAATCGAATACGCCACCTAAATCCACAAAGAATGGATCATCGGTTGGTCCGCAAAACACGCGTTCGCCGGTGTTTGTGTTGCGGATTGCAGACTGCATAAGATTTAAATACGTAGTTCCTAAACCAACTCCTGACTCAATGGAGCGTGCACCAATATTATTGGGTGGCACCGGACCATTGTCGATTAAGGTAATAAAACTTAAACCTCCATCAATGCTGCGTTCAAGCGTGTAGGTAGTTTTTAAATTCTGCTTACCCAAACGGATGTTAAAAAAAGTAGTAGGATCCTCATTGACCTGTTTAAAAGTGAATCGGTAAGTGATTTCATCACCAGGCCTGGATGCATCATTGTCCACATGAATTTCGTAACGAATGTTTTGTCCAAAACTGTAATAGTTTGGACCACCGTGTGGAAATTGAAGCGGAACATAGGTAGCAATAATCGTAATCATATCCGGATTGTCCGGACTCCGGAAAGCATACAAATCCACATTGTCGGCAAGTGGATCGTTTGCAATCAGTGGCGCTTCCCGATGGCTGGAAGCCATCAAAAGCGCAATAAACATGCTAAATAAGCTGGAAAGTACAATTTTTAATTTCATAATTAATGATTTTACTTAGTTACGTTTGGAGTATGCGTTTTGGATTTCGTTTATGTAAATTCTTTTTATAAATTATCTTAGCCAATCATTTGGCAACAACAGAACAGATACGGACCCAATTTTTAGAACTTCGCAAAGGCCCACCGGAGCGGGCTATAAAATTTTTAATGGATCAGTATGGCGATACCTTATATGGAATTGTCTTAAAAATTGTTCGTGAGCAACATTTGGCTGAGGAAGCGATACAAGAGGGATTTGTTAAAGTATGGAAGAATCTGTCTGAATATCAATCTGAAAAAGCTTCATTATTTACCTGGATGTTGACTATAGTCAGAAACACAGCACTGGATTTATTAAGACAAGAAAATCGGCATAAAAACCAAAATCTGGATCCGGGCGTATATGATAGTATAAATCACAGTGTGGAATCACAGATTTCGGATATTGGTTTGATGAATAAAGTCAATAAGCTGGATTCAAAATATAAGGAATTGATTGAATTAATATATATACAAGGTTATACACAACAAGAAGCAGCAGATCATCTGCAAATGCCATTAGGAACTGTTAAAACACGGATCAATGCAGCAATTAAAATGTTGCGTACGATGTTAGCAACTTTTTTCATTTTATTAATGAATGTTTTTAAATGAATCAAAAGATTAACATACAAGAAATCAAGGATTCCGGAATTCTGGAGCAATTTGCATTGGGATTAACAGATGCCAAACAAAATGTAGAAATAAACAGTTGGTTAGCAGCATCGCCGGAATTGCAATCAGAATTAATTGAAATTCAAAATAGTTTGGAAGTTTTTGCATCCCAGTATGCAGTTCCGGTTCCAGATCGAATTAAAACCAATATCATCCAACGCATAGAACAAGAATCAAAATTACTGGATCTTAAAAAGAGTTACCGCAGCATGTTGTATCGAGGCATAGCCGCTGTAGCCATTCCTTTTATTATTATTTCTTCTTATTTATGGATGAACTATCAATCCAGCCAAACAGCAGTTTTGCAATTAAACCAAAAATTAACTGAGCAAACGGCATTGCATCTGCAGGATAGTTTGAATTTAATAGATTGCAACAGTCGTCTGGATGTATTGCGAAATAAGGATGCTAAGAAAATATTGTTAAAAGGCACACCTGTTTCACCTCAATCATTTGCTGCGATTTATTATGATACCATCGCACATAAATCGTATTTGGATGTATCGGATTTACCAAAGCCTCCTACTCAGAAGCAATATCAATTATGGGCTATCGTTGCTGGAAAACCGGTAGATTTAGGTGTATTTGATCTGGACCAAAAACAAATTGCATTTAAAGAAATTGAATTTATAAAAGAAGCGCAGGCTTTTGCAATTACCCTTGAGCCGTCAGGCGGGGTAGCATCTCCAACGATGGATCAGATGTATGTTGTGGGAGCGGTTGATTAATTATAAATTACGGATTACGAATTACGAATTGCGGATTATGGGAAAGTAGCGTACATCCCGCGTACTCGCGGGACGAATTATGGGAGCGTAGTTTATATAAACTAAATTTAATACTCAAATAATATTTTTCCTTCATTGAAAATTGCTCATTGAGCATTGCTCATTGAAAATTAAAATCAAGCTTTGAAGAAATAATGCTTAATATTCAATGTTCAATTTTCAATGATTAATGGAGGAATGCTTAAAATTTAATATTGAACATTAAAATCATGTTTTGAAGAAATAATGCTCAATGTTCAATGCTCAATGTTTAATGGAAGAATGTTTAATTTTCTCATTGAAAATTAAAATCATCCTTTGAAGAAATAATGCTCAATGTTCAATATTCAATGTTCAATGACGAAAAGAGGAATATTGAAAATTCTTCAAAAAAGAATGCTCAATGACTCCTTAAGAATCATTGAGCATTACTAATTGAATTTGTGGGTGGATCTTTATTTTCCTTCGCTTGCTGGTGCTGCTTCTGGCATTGGCATGGCCATAACCGGGGTCATGGAATCAAATTGAATTTGCCAGCCATTTCCTTTCTTTTTTAATACGGCCATTCCGGTTGCTTTGCCACCCATTTGTTGACCTTTAATCACAATATCAGCATCTGAATCCCAGGTAATGATTGCGATTTCCGGAGTTACCATACGGGAAGAAGTAAGTTGATAGGTAAATTTTGGAGTACCATCCACCATGCCATCAAACATTTTCCAGGATGCTTCCAGGTTTTTAATACCCATGATCAACATGCCGTCTGGACCAATTTCTCCTGCCTGCCGATCGTAAATGTTTTTTAATGCTTTATAATCGTGTTTTTCATAAAGCGTGTAAACATCTTTTAGAAAAGTTTCAAAAGTTGTTTTGTTCTCCATGGGCAATTTAGCAGGTTTAGCTTGTGCTGAGATCCAACTGGCTGTAAACAGAAACCCGAATACAAACAAGGCTGTAATTAAATTTTTCATACGTTTTTTTTAAAAATTATTTATTGTTATTAATTTGTTTCTAAGGATTATTTAAACGGATTCAAATATAGATAAAATTGAATTAACTGTGATTCATTTCAGAATCGTCATTTTGTGATTCCATTTTTCATTTAGAATTGAATCTGTTTTAAATGCATTTTTTTATAATTAATCAGAAATGAACGCGCTGTTCTAATTATTAAAAATTGGATGCCCATTCAGAGTATTTATGTTCAGTTTGCAATAACTCTATTGCTAATTTTTCAACCAAATCCAATGCCGGATTTGTTATATATAATAGCAAAAGACTTAAGGCAATTGCCAATCCAATAAGACTCATTAGCTGAACGATTGATTTTCTCATTTTCATTTTTGTTTTATTTTGATAGATCAAAGGTAGGGCCGTTAACTACCATAAGAAATCCGTATGAATTCGTAATTTGACTACGCAGATTTGCGTATTATTTCAGTAATTCTATATTTTTACAAGATCTGAAATAGGATGTCTGATGGATAGAAGGAATATTTGGACTTTCTTACTTGCTTTAGGAGTGCTCGGTACCAGTTGTTTAGTGGCTGCACAAACACCCACAACAGATAGCATTCGACAAAAACTGGCTGTAGAAACAGATCCGGCGAGCCAAACCAGGTATTATTACCTGATTGCGAAAGAGTTGTTGGAAAAGCACTTTGATCAGGCTGCATTCTATACAGATAGCCTCGAGCGGTATGCCCAACATTCAAAAAGTCAGGCCAGCAAAGCATATGTCCTCAATTTTAAAGGACTGATAGCCAAGGAATCCGGAAAATTACAAGAAGCATTGGACTTGTTTTATCAGGATTATCAAATACGCCAACATGATCCGGATGTTCATACGCTTGCCATTACCTGCAATAATTTGGGTGGCACCTACGCAGAAATGTATAAGTCGGATTCGGCGATTCACTATTATTTAAAATCTCTCAAGATTTTTGAAGACCTGAAAGAATACAGCAACCTCGCATCGGCATACAGCAACATTGGAAATCTCTACAACGATCAAAAAATTCACGATAAGGCCATCAACTATCTGGAAAAAGCTTTGGCCATCCGACTGGAGCACGGAGAAGAAAAAAAGTGTATGTTCACCTACAACAATCTGGCGGTAGCCTATGGCACCAGCGAAGGGGATGATGCACATAATTTGTCAAAAGCATTGGAATATTCAAATAAGGGGATTGAAATTGCATTGAAATATAAAAACAATTATGTTGCAGGAGTCATTGATGGAGGAATCTGCCACATTTTATTGGAGAAAGGAAAATATCAGGAAGCCATTCCGCATTGTGAGCAATCTATTAAATTATTAACGGAGGCCAATCGGTTGGTAAATTTAGTCTTTCCGTATGTCAATCTCGCATCAGTTTATAACCGGTTGAATCAACCCCAAAAAGCACTTGATTTTGCAATGAAAGGCTATGCCATCATGGAAGAAAAAAAATTGCTGGATCCCATGGAAGTGTATTTGGAAGAAATTGGAACCGCCCATGAAAAACTGGGAAATCATAAAGAAGCATTGGTTTGGTTTAAAAAATTTATGAAACTGGATGATTCTTTATTTCGTTCTGAAAACGTAAGAAGCCTTGCTGATGTTGAAACAAAATATCAAGCTGAAAAAAAGGAAAAAGAACTAATAATTGAACGTGAAAAAAATTTTAAGAAAACCAGTTGGTTAATTGGTTTTGGAATATTTCTGATCGCGTTTATGGTAATTACATTTTTATTATATAAACGCTATCAATACAAACAAGATCAAAAATTGCAACAAGCAGTGATTGCAGAACAGCAATTGGGATTAAATGCAGTCATTGAAGCACAAGAAGCAGAGCGAAAGCGAATAGCAAAAGATTTGCACGATGGTATTGTTCAGGAATTGGTTGCCACTAAATTGGGTTTTGATGCCATGCATAATTCAATTCAACATTTGGATGAAACACATTCCGTTAAGATAAAAGACTTGAGCAATCAATTGAATGAAGCCTGTACCGAGCTTCGCAACATTTCACATGTCATGTTGCCGCCTACTCTTGAAACAAAGGGTTTAGTACCCAGCCTGGAATTATTATTGCGAAATTCAATCAATCAGGCCGGCATTCAAAGTGAATTTGAGCATTTTGATATTCCAGTTAAACTGGATGAGAAAATTGAATTGGGTTTGTACCGCATTGCCCAGGAATTATTAAATAATATACTAAAACATGCAAAAGCTCATAAGATTGTAATGCAATTATACCACGCAGGCAATTTTTTAATTTTAAGAGTGGAGGACGATGGCGTAGGATTTGATTTTAATGAAGCGAAACATTCCGGCAGCATGGGTTTATTAAATATTTTAAGCAGGGTTCGTACAATGGGTGGTAATTATTTCTCTGAAAAAGGCGATCTCCATGGAACCGTTTCAACCGTAAGAATTCCTATTGGATGAGTGTAAAAATTATTTTAGCAGATGACCATCATTTGGTGCGGCAAGGATTTAGATCGTTGCTATCCGGACATGCAGGATTTGAAATCTTAGCCGAAGCAGCCAATGGAAAGGAACTTATTGCTTTATTAGACCGTGGGCTTCAGCCAGACATAGTGCTTATGGATGTTGAAATGCCTGAATTAAATGGAATTGAAGCATGCCGCATTTTAAACAGAGACCATCCTGCCATCCGTGTCCTGATGATCAGCATGCTTAATGATAAGGATGTAATTCAAGAAGCTGTTGATGCAGGAGCTAAAGCTTATTTATTTAAGAATACATCCATTGAGGAACTTTCACAAGCCATTCAACAAGTTATGAATGGTTCGAATTATTTTGGAAAAGAAATTGCTTTGGCTATGCTGGGAAAAAGCAAAAAAGAAGATGCCTTTGCTTTATCTCAATTGAGCGATCGGGAAATAGAAATATTAAAGTTGATAGCTGAAGGATTTTCAAGTACAGAAATTGGCTCCAAATTATTTATCAGTCCGAGAACAGTTGATACGCACCGTAACAATCTTATCCAAAAATTAAAGGTCAATGGAATTGCAGGATTAATCCGTTTGGCTATCCAGAATAAAATTATCTAAAATAAAAATATCTTCTGCGAAAATCTGCGAGATCTGCGGGCGATTTTTTTCTTGATACTGATAACTATTGCATATGAAGATTATAAAATGTTATCTGCGAAAATCCATTTTACCAAGGAGCATGAAATTCTGTCCCGCAGATTACGCAGATTAACGCAGAGAAAAAAAATTACTTCTGTAAAAATCCATCTTACCAAGGAGCATGAAATTCTGTCCCGCAGATTACGCAGATTGACGCAGAGAAGAAAAAATTACTTCTGCGAAAATCTGCGAGATCTGCGGGAGATTCTACTTTAAGTTGAAAAAAATAGATAAATCCTTTCTCCTATGGCAATATATTAATACGAAGTCTTTCGTAATAAATGTTTTTTCCTTATCTTGAGCCCCATTAGAAAAACCATCTTTATTTTTACAACATGTCAAAGAAAATCTGTTTATTAAGTGTTCTGATTTGCTTTTATAGCTTATCCACTTTTAGCCAAAAGAAATCAAACCCAATTGCTCCTGCGGCAAAAGTGGAAACCAAAGAGTTTATCAATTCCGGTTTATTTGGTGAATTGAGTTTCCGAAGCGTAGGTCCTGCATTAACCTCAGGTCGGATTTCAGATTTAGCTGTAAATCCTTTTAATACCAGCGAATATTATGTTGCAGCTGCATCCGGTGGCGTTTGGAAGACCACCAATTCCGGAATCAGCTTCAATCCGATTTTTGACGGAGAAGGATCTTATTCCATTGGATGTCTGGCCATTGACCCTAAAAATCCCAATGTAGTTTGGGTCGGAACCGGAGAAAATAATAACCAACGCAGCGTAGCCTACGGGGATGGCATTTACAAATCAGAAGATGGAGGTAAATCCTGGAAAAACATGGGTTTAAAACAATCTGAGCACATCGGACGGATCTCCATTGATCCTTCCAACCCGGACATCGTTTATGTAGCAGCTTATGGTCCGTTGTGGACCAATGGAGGCGATCGCGGAATTTATAAAACTACGGATGGAGGAGCTACCTGGAAGCAGGTATTAAAAATCAGCGACTACACCGGTTGTAACGAAGTATTTGTAGATCCAAGATATCCTAATATAGTATATGCTGCGGCACACCAAAGACAGCGAAAAGTTTACAGTTATATTGGAGGCGGACCAGAATCGGCTTTATATAAAAGTACGGATGGAGGAGCAAGCTGGAATAAAATCATGAGCGGCATGCCTGGAGGTGATTTAGGCAGAATCGGATTAAATTATTCACCGGTAAATCCGGATGTACTTTTTGCAGTTGTTGAAGCAGCTGATGGAGAAGGCGGAGTGTATAAAAGCAAAGATCGTGGAGCGAGTTGGGAAAAGCAAAGCGGTTATTCTACATCGGGAAATTATTACCAAAAGATTTATTGTGATCCAAAGGATATCAACAAAGTATTTGTAATCAATACGTATTTCGGTGTCAGTAAAGACGGTGGTAAAAGTTTCTCCATCTTAGGAGAAAAAAGCAAACACATTGACAATCACGCGATCTGGATCAATCCGAATAACACAGATCATTATCTGGTTGGTTGTGATGGCGGATTATATGAAAGTTTTAATGCCGGAGAAGATTGGGCATTTAAAGCCAATTTGCCCATTACGCAATTTTATAAAGTATCTACAGACAATGCGTTTCCTTTTTACAACATCCATGGGGGAACTCAGGATAATTTTAGTATTGGCGGACCTTCACGCACCACCAGCATCAACGGCATTGTCAATTCGGATTGGTTTTTTACCAGTACCGGCGATGGCTTTGAAACTCAAATTGATCCTTTGGATCCCAATGTTATTTATGCACAATCCCAATACGGTGGATTGGTGCGATACGACAAGAAAAATGGGGAGTTTGTAGATATCAAACCAATAGAAAAAAATGGTGAAGCAGCGTATCGTTGGAATTGGGATGCTCCTTTATTGATTTCAAAATATAACAACAAGCGATTGTATTTTGCTGCCAATCGTTTATTTCGTACCGATGATCAGGGACACAGTTGGAAAACGTTGTCACAAGATCTAAGCAGAATGATGGATCGAAATAAACTCATGGTCATGGACCGGGTTTGGAGTGTAGATGCCATTGCAAAAAATGGATCTACCGATATTTATGGAAATTGTACATCCATTGCAGAAAATCAATTTGATGAAAACATTTTATATGTTGGAACCGATGATGGATTGGTTCAAATCACAAAAGACGGTGGAAAATCCTGGAATAAAATTGATAACATACCGGGTATTCCTGAACGATCCTATGTACATCAAATTGTTGCCTCACAACACGATCGCAATACGCTTTTTGTAATATTTAATCATCATCGTTACGGCGATTTTCATCCCTATCTTGTTAAATCTACTGATGGTGGAGTGAGCTGGAAAGCCATTCAATCCAACTTACCGGAGCGAGGATCACTTTATTGTATGGCAGAAGATCACATCAATAAAAATTTATTATTTGCAGGAACAGAATTTGGAGCTTTTTGCAGTTTGGATGGCGGAATGAAGTGGATTGCTTTGAAAGCTGGTTTACCAACGATTGCTGTGCGGGATATGGAAATTCAGAAACGTGAAAACGATTTGGTATTGGGAACATTTGGCAGAGGATTTTATGTATTGGATGATTACAGTCCACTGCGTTACATAAAAAAAGAAGATTCATCACAAATTGCAAAAATCTATCCGATTAAAGATTCCTGGATGTTTGTGCCATCGGTACCTCTGGGCGTGCGCGGAAAAGGATTTCAAGGCGAAGGATTTTATACTGCTCCAAATCCAAAAGTAGGGGCTGTGTTTAGCTATTATTTGCGGGATGATATTAAGACGATTAAGGAAAAACGCCGTGAGCAGGAGAAAGAAAAAATTAAAAACAAAGAAGCTATTTATTATCCAAGTGCCGATTCACTGCGATTGGAAGATGAGCAGCCGGCGCCACACATACTATTTACCATATCAGATGCATCCGGAAATGTAGTACGTAAATTAAAAGCAGCTGCTAAAAAGGGATTGCACCGCATCGTATGGGATTATCGCTATGCACCTTTTGGTCCGATTGATCTGAGCAGCTTTGATGAGTCATTTGTATTTAATGCGCAGGAGACCGGTTACATGGCAATACCTGGTATGTATCGGGTGGCTATCAGTAAATTTGAAGATGGAGTTTATACAGATTTGGGATTGAATGAAAATTTTAAAATTCAGGCATTGAATCAATCCAGTTTACCGGCAGCTGATAAAAAAGCAGTGGATGATTTTTGTAAAAAGGTTGCTGAACTTCGCAGAGTGACCGGTGCAACGGATGCCTATCGTTCAGAGCTACAGGAAAAATTAAAATACATTAAGCGAGCTGTGATTGATGCACCTGCATTGCCTACAGCTGTTTCAAAAACCATCGCAGATATTGAGTCTCGGATGAATGCTGCCAACCTTCAATTAAATGGCAACGGCAGTCTGGCCAGACGCGAGTTCGAAACCTTGCCATCCATCAATGGTCGCATTGGTACCATTGTTGGCGGATTGTGGAGCACAACTGTTGCGCCTAGTGAAACGTATTTGCAATCTTACCAACTTGCTTTGACCCAATTCAATGCTGTGTATAAGGAAATAAAAAGCATTGATGCTGACATTATGCAATTAGAACAAAAATTAGAGATGCATTCAGTGCCATTTACACCGGGTAGATTGCCAGAATGGAAGACGAATTAAAGAGAAAGAGGAAAAGCCACGAATGCACGAATGGAGGACACGAATGAAGACACGAATTGAAGAAGGAGGAAATGCCACGAATGCACGAATTAAGGACGAATGTTTAAGGATGTATAAAATCCATTCGTATTTCATTCGTGCATTCGTGGCAACTCTTCGTATTTCATTTGTGCATTCGTGGCAACTCTTCGTATTTCATTCGTGCATTCGTGGCAACTCTTCGCATTCATTCATGCATTCGTGGCAACCCTTCGCATTTCATTCGTGCATTCGTGGCAACTCTTCGCATTCATTCGTGCATTCGTGGCAATCCTTCGCATTCATTCGTGCATTCGTGGCAATAAAAAATCTTCTTAATAGTTAGATCATATAATGTGAAGTACAAAATATCCCAGTATGTATCAAGATCAAATAAAAACTGAATTACAAGATAGGCATCAAGCGTTTATTAATTTTATCAATGGGCTCAATGAAGATACTTTCAATTTTAAATTTCAAGAGAAGTGGACAGCGGGACAACAATTAGCGCATATTGTAATGTGTATCAAACCGCTGGTTGCAGTTTTTGGTTTGGATAAATTACTTATTGAACAAAAATTTGGCAAATTGGATCGGGAAGGTTTGAGTTATGATCAATTGCTTACATACTATTTGGAAAAATTCACAGCGGGAGGCAAAGCACCGGCAAACTATGTTCCGGATGTAATTCTTTTTGAAAGGCGAGAAAGTTTATGTCAAAATTTAACGGAGCTCATTGTTGATTTGTGCTTGAAGATGGATAATTATTCTGAAGCAGATCTGGATCGTTATTGTATTCCCCATCCTTTATTGGGAATGCTCAGTTTGCGGGAGATGTTGTACAATGCCATTTACCATGTGGAGCACCATCACAAAGCGGCCATTCAAAATTTGCAATACCGCTAGTTTCTGCGTATTCGATTCTACTTATAATCTAAATGATAAGCGAAAACATCATCCTAAAAGAATATGCTCCAGGTTTGGAGGATGCCATTAAAAGATTAAACTATGAATGGTTGGAGCGCTATTTTAAATTAGAAGCCTCAGACATCCGTTCGCTATCAGATCCAAAATCAGAAATTATAGATAAAGGCGGTTTTATTTTTTATGCTTTGCTAAATGATGAAATCGTAGGAACTGCTTCCCTGTTAAAAAAATCGGAATCTGAATTTGAGTTAGGAAAAATGGCAGTAACTGCAAGCGCACAAGGCCTTGGAATCGGAAAACGCCTAATGGAGCATTGCCTGGATTTTGCTAAAAGACAAGGTATAACAAAATTAATATTATACAGCAATACTAAATTGGCATCAGCAATCCATCTCTACCGTAAATATGGTTTTGTTGAAGTTGAATTGGAATCTGGATTGTATGAACGAGCGAATATTAAAATGGAATTGAAGCTTGTGCAATAAAAGTAAATAAAAGGTACATCAAATCAGAAATTCAATCAAATCAAGGCAGATACTTAGATTTTCCAGGTTGTTCCATAGTCAAACAATGCAATCCGCCGCCTTTCCAATTTAGAGGCATGGCATCAATAAATACGATCTGATTGTGTGGAAATTCAATTTTAAAAATTAATCTAACCCGTTCTTCTTTTGATTTAGAAGAGCCCATGTGTGTATAAGTAGGAAGTAAAATCATACCATTGGTAATCACAAAATTTAAATAACTCGCATTGGCCACTTGAATTAATGTATCACCGTGTTGAGGCATTTCAGAAGGGATGAGACCCTGACAGGAAATGTTATTTTTTTCAATTTGCGATTGTAAATCACAATTTGCAATTAATTTTCTGGTGATTAAATCAGGCATAGGCACCTTAATGATATTAAATGGTTTGCCATCCTGATCAACTGCTTTTTCAAGAATTTTAAAATTTTCTTTCATGCGATCGTGATTGATTTGGAGGATGGGATTTCCATTGATCTCCGTTTCGTCAATCCATGCAATAAATACAGTGGTCTCATCCACAAAACGCACAAAACTATCTGTATGTCCGCCGGTACCGCAAGCAATGTAGTTTTGATGAATTCTTCGAAAGCAATGTAAGGGATCTTCAATCAGGCCTTGTTTCAACCAAATGATATTACTCACTCCCAAAACCCGTTTAAATTCGGATTCAATTTCTTTTTTTGAATACCCGGGATTTCTATCCAAGACTGTAGCTTCGCATAAAATCAAACTCCCTTTGCCATTTGCTTCGGTGCCACCGCCTTCTTGTACGATTTTTGTTTTTATAATGGTGGCATTTTGACTTTGAGCAATCAGACTACTGACTTTATTGGTTTCTTTAACCTTTAATTCCATAGCGGCCAGAACGGATTTAATCTGAGCATTGTCTCCAAATTGGCGTTTAAGAAATTCGGGATAACCATAACCATTAAAAATAAAATCAACGATAGCCAATTCGCCCATATCGTTTACTAAAAACTGAGCCCCAAAATCACGAATCCAAAATTGGGATCCTTTAATAATATGAAAATGGATGGTTTCCGGGTCAATGCCTTTAGATGTTAGATAAGCCAAGGCTTGGTGCATCAGGCTATCTGATTCTACTGCCAGATTTATTTCGACTTTATGGTTTATCGATTTAATCATTGAAACTAAAACTGACTGGTATCCGTAGGAAGTATCTGCTTCCCATCCCAACCACAGGGCATCCTGGTGCTCCCAGGCAGCAGGTATATGAAATACCTTTTCTTTATTGTTACAGCTAAACAACAAAAGAATAGCTATACCAAAAGCGATTTCTTTTAGCAACATATTATACTACCTAAAAAACTGACTACTGCTTACAAACTTAAAATCAGAACTGTCAAATCCAATTTAAGCTTGTGTGAAATTATTTCTGCATTCACCCGGGCAAAGTATCGCAATATTTTACAGCGCAAAAAACTTTAACACTACTTAGAAATTGCTTAGAATGCACTCAATGTGGTCTAAAGCTGTCTTTTAAAGGCTGTTCAAAGAGCAAAGCAGATTTAATTTTTAAGAATCTGTGAATACTTGCAATGGCTTCAATTAGGAAGCAAGCAGTTGAATTTGTTTTAATAAAAGGTATTTAAATAATTCTGTTGCTGATAAAGGGAAAAGGATACGGATTGTTACAATTTGAAAATTTGTTTTTTGATTTGAATTGGAATCTGTTGTATGAACGTGCGAATAGGAAGATGGCATTTGTGATTCAGTAATCCGATTGGATGGATGTTTATTTTATTAACTAATTTTAGTTATTTATATAAATTAACTAATTCGGTTTAAAAAACTAAATTTAAAATATTTGCATCACCGAATTAAATTAATAGTTCCTGTTTTAGTCATCTTTTGTCCAGAAGTACCTGCATACTCAATCAAATAAATATAGGGTCCAGGACTAGAATTAAAACCATTTGCAGTTCCATTCCATGATTGAGATTCATCTTGTAAGCGAAAATTTCTTGCATTAAAATATTTATTACCCCAACGGTCAAATATTTCAAAATTATATATAAAGAGATTGTATTTAGCAGTGATACCAAACCAATCATTGATATGGTCGCCATTTGGAGAAAAAGCATTTGGCATCCAAATGTCGTCGTCTGAAATTTTAAGAATGTATTGTACAGAATCAGAAAAAAAACATTGATCGTTTGTAATTACCGTTACTTTAATCAAACTGTCTTGAATAAAATTGAACGTAAATGAATTGTTTTGGTTCGATACTAAATTGTCATTTAAAAACCAATTTATTGAATTTAAAATGTTTAAGTCCCCAGTCAATGTAATAGTTTGATTTGAATTACCTTGAGCCAATACATCCGGACCCAAATTTATTTCAGGATTGGGATAGTAATTTAAAGTGAATAAGATCGTATCAGGAATACATTGCATTCCACGGGTATATAAATACGGATAAGTACCCTTTTTTGTAATTCCAGCATTAATAAATCCGGATTTTAAATCCGAATTCAACCAGTGTCCATTTAATGAAGCCAGGGATGGAATAAATTTATCAATGGAATAGAACTCCCCATCCGGACAAAGCCAAATTGTGGTATTGGATTGAAGTTTTTCAAAAACAGGAATTGAAATCCGGGTATACACAGTGTCATCATACCACGGAATATAAATACAGGTCCTGATCAAGCGCACTCCTGGACTTGGATCTTTCAATTCATTAATATAAACAATGCCATCCAGTATCTTTTCAATTTCAGTAGTGCTTATTTTATTTTGCGATGTAAATAGGAGGGATTGTGTTTTATCACCAATCAGATTCAATCCCTTTGGAATATAATTTGCTTTTAAATACTCATTAGGTGTATCTAAATTGCCTGATAGCAATTCAACCCGAAGAGAATCTAAAGGTCCATCACTGTAATATACCCAGTCCTTGTCATGAATTTTTTGTTCTTCTTGTGGACATTCATAAACAGTACGATAATTATTTGCAGTATCGGATGAATTATTTAGATCAAAATCTATATCAAAACGGCAATCTCTCAAATAATCAAATCCCTTTATACCCTCCCCGAAAAAAAAAGCAAAATAAACTTTAATATCCATATCACAGGCAGGTACAATTTTTTTATTTTTAAAATCCAATTTGTAAAATTTAGTGATGGAATCATGGTTCGTATAACTACTCAAAACCAAATCTGCATGATCGCAGGTTTGATAATTTTTAAATAGTCCCATATACGGAGAAGTAACCATGGGATTATTGTCTTTTACCCAATAACTTGAATCTATTTGAAACAATACCTTAGGTTTAGATAAATCTTGCAAATTTAAATCTACGATATTATAATACCGATAAGGTTGAAGTATTTCTTCTATGCCAATTAATTTATTTCCCAATGCTACAATGCTTCGTACACCTTTTGATACATTTCCTAAAATGGTAAATCTTCCTGTATTGTAATCGTATTCCATAAGATAGGAAATTGAATTATTCCAAGCACGCATTACAATATATATCAAGGATTTTGAATTGATGCTAGCAGATACTGCTCGCTCTAAATGACGATTCATTCCTATATATAAATGTTTTTTTATCGGAGTATAAAAATAAGGTTCCGAAGTATTTAAAAATCCTCCATCAGTTTCTGTCGCTCTATAAAATAGTCCATCTGGGCATTTAAAAACGTTAATTGTAGCCCCTGGATTTGCTGCTGGTTTATCAAATAGCCTAATAATGTCACAATTAGATAAATCTGCAATTCCAAAACCATACCAATCACACCAAGTATAAAATTCCTGTGATTTGATATTTAAACAAAATGTTATACTAATTAAGAATATTAATAAACTTTTCATTTGATACGATTTTAGAATTGCAGAATTTATCACTTTCGATTCTAATGTTTAATCCATTTTTGAATGAATTGCCTTTGGTTATTTTTTATTGTAATAAAATACATTCCGGATAAATAATGCTGTACGGGTATTTTTACTAAGTCTGATCCTTTCTCCTCGACTTGTGTCATTGTTTTTCCCCAATTATTTCTGATTGTAATGGTTGCCGGTAAGGATCCCAAATCTTTTAAAGAAACATTTAGTTCGTTACTCGCAGGGTTAGGATATACAAAATTAGGAGGCCTTTTTAAGCCAAAACTTCCGACTTCTTTAATGAGTTTAATTGGACCTGCATTGCTTGTATTTGAATACCAATTGTTTGTAATCTTACTGGTAATGGTTGAATTTAAGCTAAAATTATTGGTAGAATCTTCTGCTAAAATATAAAATAACAAGGTATCACCGGGAAGATTGATGTATTCGGTAGTATCAATCATCCACATCAAATCCATTGAAGAGCCATTATTTTGTACATTGTAATCTCCACGAATGCTGTTAAAATCCAGATACCAAGAACTTATTCCAACTAATGAAGATTGAGGATCACTTATGCTCAAAGATAAAAGGGTTAAATTAGTATCAACTTTAGTATATACTGGTATTTTAAAATTACTCGTAAATCCTATACGTATGGGATTTCCTAAGGCCAATACTAAAGTATCCGAGTTTGATCGGATTTCGGTTTGATCGGATTGGATAGTTTGACAGTCATCACATGATCCATCTACATCACCCACTTTGTACCCATAAAAATCTTTACCAGTTAAGGCTGTACTACTCACTAAATCATTATAATAAGCATTACGTGCTAATTCAGGGCTGTGATTCAACACATAACTCGCAGTGGTTTCAAATCGCCAACTTTGAGTAAAGTCAGGACAATATTCTTCTGTTGATAATCCAAGTATTGCTTTTCGAATACATGCAATATCAGCAGCTGTGATGCTCTGATTATTGTTGGCATCTGCAGCCAATTTTTTCCATCGAGCGCTGAATGTAGTTAAACCCAGAATATGCCTTTGAATATTAACTATATCTGCAGTACTCACCCCACACAATGGATCTCCTATACCCATTGAATACAAACCAATATCATGCGTATCATTGTATCCTGCAGGAAAACACCATGCACCTTCAAAATCTGCTACAGATTCTACACCTACATCCGGGTCAGGATTGGTAATCGTAATGCTTACACCTACTAAAGGCATTCCATCCGGAC
The DNA here is from genome assembly GCA_016714025.1 of Saprospiraceae bacterium. Classification (NCBI taxonomy): domain Bacteria; kingdom Pseudomonadati; phylum Bacteroidota; class Saprospiria; order Saprospirales; family Saprospiraceae; species Saprospiraceae bacterium. Next base: position 825,383 of record JADJOB010000002.1, read on the forward strand.
AATAGGTATTTGGATCATTAGGCTGTCTTTTGATGCTTCCACTGATATTGTAACTCCCTGAAAATGGATTTACCTCCAATGGGTAGTCTCCCAAAGTTTCATAAAGTTCAAATTCATCTCTAACCCAGGTTGTTGAGTTGGTCCGGTAATCAAAAGTTACTGTTGGTTCAACCATATCTTCAAATTGTACCAAAGCTTCTGTCTCAACATACATATAAATAGTACACAAATCATAAAACGTTCCTTCAACAAATACCATATCCCCATCGCAACAAGAACCATTGGGATTGGTCCCAGATAGTGTCAATTCTTCCTCGTCAGTACCTGGATAACTGGTGCTAAACCATGACTGTGCATTAAGTATGGAATGTAAGGTCGCATCAGTAGTTGCAGGATCAATGCGAACAACATAACCACCTGGTTCGGGGTAAACGTGAATGGGAATATCCATGCCAGCTACGTAAACATTTTCTCCGCTCGTTCCACTTTCATCACCATAAAATTGAATGCGCACTTTTACCTGCACCATATTGCAGGAAATATTCCCAACTTCATCAAATTTCATAAAAAACTTCGGTTCTATATATTGTGCTAAAACACAATCCAACTTTCCATATAGTAATAAAATGCACATCAGTGATTTATATAAAATCGATTTGGGTTTAAAATTAATATTTTTCATTTGATATTTTTTAAATTGTTTTAAAAATTTTTATAAGACTTTTAATTTGATACAGTAAAGCATCAAATTTTCCTTGATAAGTAAAATCAAACGACTAATTAAATGGGTATAAGCCATATCCAGTATGTGTAATTAAAATTGTGCGAAGGCAATAGAAATCTCTTGACCTTGAACTGGCCTACTATCTATGCTGTTTCGAATGAATGTAGCCTGAAACTAATTGCCTGGAACTAAATTACAAATGCAATTCATCCAATCTAATGTTGATCAGGAAATTTGTTTATAGGGTGCTGATTTTTTTATTAGGTGATCTTCATAAATCGTTTTACCTATATTCCATTGCGGATAAAAAAAATCAGCTGAAATAAACTGGCGGAATAGATTGTTCTGGTATCATAGCTATACTATTTTAATAATGAAATAATCAAATGGTCCTATTTCGGAAGCTATGTGACGATATAATATCTAATTATCCTATTGAAATGTTTTATAGTACAAATGTTGAAAAAAAAAAAAAAACATCTCCAAATTTTTAAGCAATTATTTTTTGAAAAATTCAAACTTTAACATATCTAATGAAAATTAATATGATAATTCTTTGGTAAAATAGCGAGTTAAAATAAATACAGATAAAAGACAGCAAGACAACTTAATCCACCTTCAATACTCGCTTTACAATAAACCGATTCAATTTTCGCGAATAGGTTTTTATAAAATAGACTCCATTGACCAAATGCTCTATTGGAATGAAGGTCCGCATTTTATCAATTCGGGTTTGAATCAAGATGCTACCCAATGCATCGTATAGTATGAATGGATCGGATTTATCCGAATTTATTTTTGGAATGAAAATTTCCAGAAAAGTTTGAGCGGGATTGGGATACACTTCAAATTCAAATTCATCCACAGGTTCCTGGTTTTTGGTGGGTTCCAGTTTCATTTCATAAAGATTGCCGCCAATTCGCAGCGTGCTGAAATATTCATCGGTCACATACCAGGTATTTTCTTTTGCATAACAGATTCCTTCTTTTTGGGAGTAGGTCGGCAAGGTAATTAAACTGTTTTTTCCACTAAAAAACCGACTGCCATCAAATCCTGAAAATTTCCAGAGGCGGTCGTGAGACAATAAAATTAACTCCGTATCAATCGGATTGAAGGCGGCACCGGTAATCCAAAAAAACACATCGGGTCCATCACCGGTCTTAAAACTATCCACCGGACTCACGGAATAGGTTCCTGACACTGCAGGGATTTTGTATTGGTAAGTAAATCCAGTAAATGGGTCTGTCCTGTTTTTCGAAAACAGATGCAGTGTATCCTGATACCAGATCATGGCCTCCATGTCAAAATTGCGATAGGCTGCCGCTGGAGGAAATGCAGTTTGATTTTGATAGTTGAATTGGATCAATTCCGGACGCATGCTGTCTCCGGGTTGATTGGCAATGTCCTTGAGGATGTAAATTTTTAAATCGTTTCTGCTGTTGTTGTTGTTACCAAAATCTCCTAAGTAAATGCTTCCTTTAAAATCAGTTGCAATGTCTTCCCAATCCGTTTTTGATACCCCAATGATTTTAACTGTACGAAGGATGTTGCAATTTACATCCATTTCATATAACTCAGCCGGACTGCTGTTGTCAACTTGTGACCAAAATGTCTGTCCCTGGTTGAGCGTAAGAATTCCCGAACTGTGTTGAAGTTTGTTATCTAAGATGCATTTTAAATCCCAGGATGCAGTTTGTGATCCAAGAAGCCAGGGAATAAACAGCATCATGACGAATGCACTCCATCTTTTTGATTTGTGCAGATACTTAACATATGAACCATTGCTTTTCATCCTAATAATTCATTTGCAGAAGTCGCTTCTATCCATACAATCCTAAATTTACTGCCGGCACCTGGATGGCTTTCAATTTCTAAGTGAGCATTTATTTTTTTAAGCATTTGCATCACTAAAAATAATCCCAGTCCGCTGCCTTTTTCCCCTTGGGTGCCAAGTGTTGATTCATTGTTACTGCTTAGAATTGATTGAATTTGTTCACTACTCAGGCCCTTTCCAAAATCCTGCACAATCAATTCAAGTCTGTTGGTATTTTGTTTACTTTCTATAATGATTTGCTGATGTACTTTGCTAAACTTAATGGCATTGGTAATTAAATTACGCAAAGCAATGGAAAGCACATCGGAATTACTGGTAAAAATAATGGGATCAACGCGTTGGATGATTTCAATATCTTTTTGATTTGCCTGCATTTTTAAAATATGAACCACATCTGTTACACATTCATCAAGAGCAATAGGAACCAAAGGCGTTTCAACATTTTTTAACTGAAGGTTTGCCCAGGTCAATAAATTATCGAGTAATTCACCGGTTTGATTTACGGCCTCCATCGTTTGGTTTTTGAACAGTATTTTTTTGTCGGCGGCAATGCTTTCATTATCCGAAAGCATCAAATAACTTTTTAAAGTAATCAAAGGATTTCGAAGATCATGGCTGATGATGCCGAATAAGCGATCTTTGATGTGATTTAATTGCTGCAATTCAGTTTTTTGATTTTCAATGAGTGTATTTTTTATTTCTAAATCCTGGTTCTTTTTTTGAATTTTTCGATAATAATAAAATAAACTTGATAGAAGAATAATTGAAAAGACTGAAAATATCAATAATATATTCCGGTTATTTTTTTGCTTGATGACTTCAAGATTTTTATTAGAAATCAGCTTATCCTTTTTTTCCAACTGGTAATCAGTTTCTAATTGATTGAGTTCATTTTGTTTATCTGAACTAAACAGACTGTCTTTTAAATTGTAATATTTTTTAAGGTAGTAAATTTGTAAATCATATTGTTTATTAAGATCATACATTTCTGCAAGATTCTTGTAATTTTCCAATTCAGTAAGTGTATTTTGGGAGGTTTTACAAAACGCAATACTTTTCTGAAAGTTAACATAAGCTGAATCAAACATATGTTTGGCGCTGTAAATACAAGCCAGGTTATTATAAATACTGGAGAATAAAAAATTTGAATTGTTTGTTTTCTTAAGTATAGTTAGTGCACTGTCTATATAAAGAAAGGCTTCATTCAGCTTCCCCATTTTTTTATACATAAGACCAATATTGGATAAAGAATTCGGTATGGAATAATTATCATCCTTGAGTAACATGGAAATACGATTAGACTCCTGAATGCATAGAATGGCCGAATCATATTTAGCTTGTCTAAAATAGAAGTTGCCCTTTTCCTGTAAAAAAAAATTCAATTCAATGCTATCCTGAATTTGGTCAATTAATAATTTTGCTTTTTCAAAATATTCTCCGGCTTTGGGGTATTGGGCGTATTCGGTATATAGATAAGCAATATCAATATAAACTTTTGTAAGTCTGCGTTTATATTTTAGTTCTTCATAAAGCCTAACTGCTTTTAAATAATTTTCTAAAGACAAATCAAAATTGCCTTTAGTAATATAGCAACTGCCAAGACTGTAATAGCTGGAGGCTAGTTCTGATTTATTGTTTAGTTTTTCTGCCAGTGTTTTGGTTTTTTCAAAATAGTCTATGGCTTTGTTTAAATTTACATTCAAATAGTATTCGGCGATGGTCCTGTTAATATTCAATTGAGTGGAATCGTATGCCTCGTCATTCAATAATTTAAACAGACTATCAATGGATTGATTTTCCTGTGAATGGATGTAAGTTAATCGTAAAGAAATTACGATAATCAAAACTATTTTCAGTACTACTTTCATAAAAATCGTTTAATAGCAGCATTCCCAAGAACCGATTGCAAGACTGCTTCTGAATAAGTCTTTCCAATCAGTAATCTGATTTTTCCAAGACTCATAGTTGTAGGATCCAACGAACTAATTTTATGGGTATTGACAATGTGCGTTCTTGAAATCCTAATAAATGAACTTCCGGGTAATTGAAGTTCCAAATTTTTCAGACTGACCAGGGCTGTTTTTTTTGAACCATCCAACAGATAGATACTTACAAAATCTGCTAGTGATTCAATGTAATTGACATCAGAAAAATTAATTCGTACAAAAGCATTTTTTTCCCGTATAAAAAAACAATCCCCATTTTCAATTTTAAAACCCTCTTGATTGGGAATGTTCCTTTTTAATTCCAGCAAGTTGCGGACTTTGTCAATGGCTTTCATCAGGCGTTCGACCTGAATGGGTTTTGTCAGAAAGTCCACTGCATCCACTTCAAAGGCATCTACCGCATATTGTTTATGAGAACTTATAAATATGACTAAGGGGAGTTGATTTATGCTCTTTACCAGTTGCATACCGTTTAAATTCGGCATTTCCACATCGCTGATCAACAAATCCGGATGGCTATTCTGGATTCCTGTTATGGCCGTCAGGCCATCCTTATATTCGCCAATACATTCTAAGTCCGGAATTAACTTCAAATACTCGAGCGTTAAGGTTCGAAACAGATCGTCATCATCTGCTATAATATACTTGATCTTATAGGGCATATTAAAAGTAAATGTATTCAACTTTATCCAAATTGGGATGGATTCTTGAGGTTTTTTTAAAAGCATATTTTTCCATAAGCTGTATATAATCAACATTTTACATAAGATCCAGGGAAGGTAAAGCGCTCCAGCAAATTCCATTCATTCTACTTAAAACGGAAGTTCATCTACTTTTTCAAAGCTTCAATCTACTTGACAGGGTGTTTACATTCTGACTGGAATAGTTTTGAATTCAAATCTGTAAAAATATAGTTATGAAACGTCAATTCAATGCTTCAATTTCAATTTGGATGTTTTGCCTTGCTTATTTATTAAATAGCAATACAGCAAAGGCTGACCCGTATTCAGAGTCAAACTGGCGCGTGAGTTATGATAATTGCAGCGCTACCATTACCGTGTCATTTTGGATATTAGATGGGCGGGGTGAGGATGATTATTTTAAGAATCTTTCTGTTCGTTATACCAACGCAAATGGTAATTCTAAAAGAATTTTTAGATTGAAATATGGAACGGATTGTTCGTATTGTGATAAAGAATTTACCAGGGATGGGGGAACGCAAAACAGAACGATTGGATATAATGTCGAAGATGGAAATCCATCCTTCAGCGTTGTAGGAGTTTCAGGTTTGGACAATGTGTATGAAGGAAAATTAACTTTAAGAGATTTTGATTTAAACTTATTGGGTGGAAGTATTCAAATTGAAATGTCTGGGCTTTGGTATAATAATGATGCTGGAAATAATGATACAGATATAGATTATTCCAAAACCATTAATTCAACTGTTGACATTCCGGCAAGGACCAATTTAACAAACACATTTGATTGCAATTCTATCACATTGAATTGGACTAACCCAAGTTGGGATTGCGATGATCCTGACTCCAAATGGAAAACTAAAATTTTCAGGACAGATGATCTTGGAAATACACAATATTATGAATTGTTTGGAGACGCCAGACCCAACAATCAATTTACTGATGTAAATGTAGTCGCGGGAAGGATTTACAGCTACTACGTAACTGGAAGCTGGTTTCCCGGATATTCAAGAGAAGTTGGATCTGGCCCGTCTAATACAATTACTGCCCACGTTACGGATTTACCACTTGCTCCGGTGAATGTGCATATTGAAATCAATCCGATACCCTGTGATTCATTAATTGGTATCAGCTGGGATCAGCCCAATATTCAACCAGGTCAATATTATATTTCTAGAAGGCGACATAAACCAAGTCTTTCAGCGTGGACTGTGCTAGATATTATTGATGGTTCATTGACCAGTTATCTCGACTCTTTAAGTGTGTTATCAAATAAAAGCTACCAGTATAAGATACAAGCGGTCTCAGATTGTGGTGTTTCAGCCTATTCAGACATTGTATCAGGTACGGGAGTATTTGAACCTCAGATTCCTGAAAACTTCACTGCCATTCCAGATGGGAATCGTATATTATTAAATTGGAACGATAATAATTCAGATGAAACCGAATACGTAATTGAAAGGACGGGTGGTACAACCAAGATAATTACCTTGCCTGCAGATTCTGAAAGTTATATAGATGTGGATGTAACATTTTGTCAACCCTATCATTATACAATCCGCGCAAATAATTCATGTTTTAAAGCCAGTACTTACCGGGCAAGTGCAGATACCATCCTGGTCTATGACATTAATCAATTGTTTAATGAGCAATCATTGAGCGCATCAAAAGGATATTATTCTGATAAGGTCGTTCTGGAATGGTCCTATAATTTTGGAAGCGATTTGAGTGGATTGCGAATTTATCGCAGAAAATTACAGGATGCTGAATTTATACAAATTGCCAATGAGCAAAGTGGATCCAATATTTATGTGGATGAATATGCAGAAGCTGGACAATTGTATGAGTACAAAATTGCGGGAGAAGTGGAATGTGCAAACCAGGTTTTTCATTCTAATGAAGCCCGGTCGATAGGATTTAGAACACGCACAGGAACGATTACCGGCCAGGTTAGTTATGGGGGCGGGATTGCAGTAAAGGATGTTCAGATCAATGCATCCTCTACATCCGGTATTGCAAATAAGAGTTTAGATTTTACATCCGGAACCATCGTAATTGCACCCCAAGAAAATTTAGATTTAGATACAGCCTTTTTGTTTGAATGTTTTATACAGCCAGAAAATAATACATTCACAGTAATTGAAAAGCAAAACAACTATAAGTTAAGGTTCAATAGTAGTCGTAATTTAGATTTAACAATTTATGATGATAACACTAGTTACAATTTTATTTTAGCTGCAACACAAATTCCAACTACAGGATTCAGTCATATTGCAGTTCAGGTTCAATCAGATACTGTGCGCTTTTTTATAAATGGAATTGAAAGAAAAAAATCCCGAATAACTGTAACCGGTGGTGGTTCATTTCATTTTAGAAATACCAATGACAGTATTATCATTGGTTCAGGTTTTGATGGTAAACTGTGTGAACTTCGTTTATGGAAAGCAGAGAAATCGGCAGCAGAGATTCTCCAGGACAGTAAGCGATTTTTATCTGGTAGTGAAACTGGATTGTTATTTTACTTCAGAACCAATGAAGGAATGGGCAGCGCAGTTTATGATTATTCTAAGCAAGCTCAGGTTTTTAATAAAAATCACGGGATGTTTCGCGGATCAGGAATTGGTTGGTCAACGATTTATCCTACTTCTAGCCAGGTATCATTGTTAGCTTATACCGATGCAATAGGTAATTATATTTTAAACATACCTTTTAATGGTTCTGGAGAAGTTTTTATTGTTTCTCCAAGTTTTTTAACACATACATTTAATCCTTCTTCTTCCGCTTTATTTATTGGTGATGGAGCAACCATCCATAACAACATTAATTTTATGGATCTTTCATCATTTACGGTAACCGGTGATGTGTATTATAAAAATTCAAGTTGTGGTGTTGCAGATGCACCCATTTTGATAGACGGAGTTCCACTTATAGTCAACGGAACGATCGCTAAAACAGATCCAACAGGTGCGTTTTCGATTCAAGTACCAATAGGTAATCACTTTATTGAAGTACAACAAGAGGGTCATGTATATGCAACGAAGCGATTTCCAAGTACAGGTACTTTTAATTTTCAGGAGGCTAAAAGTGGTATTCATTTTATTGATTCTACTTTACTTAAAGTGGTAGGAAGAGTGGTAGGTGGTTTAAGGGAAGCTACTAAAATTCCTGGTTTGGGTAAATCAAAAAACAATATTGGAGTGTCCAAACTCATTTTTACATCTACATTGGGCAATGGATGTCGTAAGGATACCATATATACCAATTCAAGTACAGGGGAGTATGAGCTGTTGTTGCCTCCTTTAAGCTATGTAGTAAATGTTAGTGTACCAAGCAACCCATTAATTAATTTTGGAGTAATTGATTTACTGGATTTAGGTTCAACAACAACTCTTTTAACAAAAATAGATTCTACTTTTGATATCAATGGAAAATTTTTAACAAACAGTCCCTCCATTTCTTACCACAAACAATTGGATTTTATTTGGCGTGAAAAATCAGTTTTAGCTGTAGTGGACAAAGATGGTAGCAATCCATTTATTGGGGAAGATAGCTATACAGATACCTATGGTAATACAAGAAATCTAAGAACGTATCCTTATTTATGGCCAGTTTTTCTTCAAGGGGATGACGAACAATTATATCGATGTTTGATAAAAATATATGAGCCCTATAAGAATTATTCCACAAATAGAATAGATAGCGTTCCAACAACTGAAGGAACACTTAAAATTTACAATGATCTTGCTGAAGAAAGCTTTGCTGAAATTAATGTGTCAGATTATACGAGTCTGGATTCTTTCAAAAATTTGATTTATACATTTAAACCAGGCTTTCCAAATTTTAATGAAAATGTAGCGATTCCAGAGTACAGTTATACTGGAAAAATTGAAATGATTTTAGAAACTGCAGCTGGTACCATATCCTGGTTACCGGCTACAAGCAAAGTTTTTAGTCAACCCAACACGAATACCGGTGTATACCATTATTATTTATTAGGTAAACGTTCGAATGGTCAACAATTTGTCACATTGGGACCACAAGTACCAGAATATGTTTTGAGAGATCCACCTGGAACAGCAAGTTCTGCAAGTCGAAGTATTGGAACAACCAAAGTGGATAAAACCAATTGGTCCTGGAATTTAGGTTTGGAAGCACATACTTCTGATCAAATTTATACAGGCGTAAAAGTAAGCGTTGGAGTAGGTGTAGAAGTTGATAATGAAACAGAGAACAATCTTACTGCAGGATTTAAAGCAAAAATCAGTGGTGGAAGAACAGGTTCACAAACCATTGAAACAACCAATACTAACACGTGGTCAACCTACGGAGAGACTGCAATACCACCGGGCGCAAGCAGTGATTTGTATATTGGAAAATCTCAAAATGTGCAATTTGGAGTGAGTGAGGAACTCGTAATTATTTCAGATCAATTATGCGATACCATCCCTTGTTTATCGGGTAAAAAACCTGCAACTAATTTATCTTTTGCAAAAAAATATGGATTGTCTGTTGTTCCGGGAGGATACAACACCCAATTTATGTTTAATGAATACGATATTAAAAATCTGATCATTCCTAATTTAATTAATTTACGAAATAAATTTCTACAAACCAATCCTAAATACACCAGCAAACTGTCAGTCAATGATGAGAATTATGGAAAAAATAATGATGATCCGGTTTTTGGTGCTGCCGCCTCAACCTATACCCCACAAACAGGAGATTTTGAAGATTACGATGGACCTAGCTATAAACTTTTTGTAAAAGCAAATCCCAGCTATTTAGATTTAATGAATGCAGTTGACTCCGTTAGGTATTTAAATAATCAAATTTATCAATGGGAGCAAGCGATCTATCTCAACGAATGGGAAAAAGTACATATTGGAAATAAAGACACCATAGAAGCATATAAACAAAAGGAGTTGTCTGAATTGGATAAACAAAATGCAGATATCATTATTGCATATGCCGCATTATCTTATGCAGCTGCTGAGGCGATCTATCATTCTTATGGAGCCATTGCAGTTCCTGCAGTTGGTTCTGCTTTTCTAGGATATGCAACCTTTGCAGTAACTACTGCATTTGGAATTGCAGAGGCAGAAATTATTGATGAGTATTTAGAATATAAAGCAAAAAGAAACCGCATCGTTGAGAAATTTGAGAGCTTAGGGAGTCCATCAAATTTTACTTTTACCGGTGGAACCACTTACGAATCTGAAATTTCTCACAGTACAGCCATAGAGCATGGCTCAAGTATTGAATATGAATTGACCGCGGAGTTAGGTTTTGAAGTTTCCGGTAAAATCAATAACAATGGAGTCGGGATTGAAAAAGGTTTAGAAATTGGGTTTACCAATTCACATGATTGGTCATTGGAAGAAGGTGTAACAGAAACTGTGACATTCAACTTAAACGACCCGGATATTGGTGATTTATATTCTGTGGATGTATATCCTTCTATTCTTGGTTGGGGACCTATTTTTAAAAATAAACCGGGTTGCGCTACGGCCTGTCCGTTTGAAGAGGAAACAGTTACAGAGTATTATTTACCTGGAACGGTTGTGAGTGCGCGTACTCAGCAAATAGATAAACCCAAATTGGATGTCAGTCCTTTTCTAATTACAAATGTTCCGGTGGATGAAGCGGCTGTATTTAATTTGACAGTTAGCAATGAATCAGAGGTTGGATACATCATGCCGTATGATATCAGCATTGCCAGTGAAACCAATCCTTTCGGAGCTATTGTCAGAATTGATGGTCTTCCAAGTGCATCCGTTATCATAGCAGGCGGAACCGCAATCAATAAAGTATTAACCATTGAAAAAGGTCCTGGTCCCGTCTATAATTATGATAACATATTGGTATTGGTTCATTCACAATGTCAGTTTACAGGAGGAGCAGGATTTATTTCTGATATTGTTGATTCTGTTTATGTGTCAGCACATTTTCTACCATCCTGTACAAACGTTCGAATAGCCAATCCGGATAATCAATGGGTATTAAACAATGATTTTCATGATACACTTCCGATCTCAATTGTGGATTATAATATTAATTATTTTGATCTAAAAAACCTGCGATTGGATTATAAACCATCCAGTTCAGCGAATTGGATCGGTTTGCAAAAATTTCATGTCGACACAAGTGGTTTGCAAGATTCTAAAGCCATACCCTTGTCAAGAGATAAATCATTTTCATTTTATGATTGGGATGTCAGGCAATTGACAGATGGAGCTTATGATTTACGGGTTAGCTCTACATGTGAATTATCAGAACGCAATTCTGAAATCCATTCCGGTATTATAGATCGAATCAATCCGCATGCATTTGGTCACCCGTCTCCTGCGGATGGAATTTTATCACCCAATGATGAGATCAGTATTAAATTCAATGAACCCATTGATTTAGGATCTATTAGTTCCAGTATAAATTTTGATATCCGCGGTGTTCTAAATGGCGGTCCGGTTGAACATGCAACTTCATTGAGTTTTGATGGCATCGATGATTATCTTGAACTACCAGATGGAATTGCATTGGATCGCCGGGATTTTACCATAGAGTTTAGTTTTAAACGCGATTCATTTGGTGAGCAGACGATTATTAGTCAGGGTAACACGGTTGGTGAACAAATTTATATTGGATTTGCAGCGGATCATAAGCTTATATTTAAAATAAATGGTACTTCTGTAAGCTCCACGAAATTGTTTAACGATAATATTTGGCATACAGTTGCAATTAGTTATAAATATCTTTCAGAAACCGTAGAGATGTTTTTGGCAGATGAACAAACAACTGCCAGTTTAATAAACGTAGGAGCAACTAGTTTGCAACCGGATTATATAGGAGTCAATGCAAAAGCTTTATTTGGTAAGAATTCAGCAACAGCTTCTCAATTTTTCAATGGAAATTTGCATGAAGTTCGGATTTGGACTACGGCGAGAAATTTATCACAGTTTTCCATTTATAAATCCAAATTATTGAGTGGAAACGAAGCCGGATTGCTCTATAACTGGAGAATGGATGAAGCTACAGGCACAACAACTATTGATCTTTCTAAAGGACGTGAAGCGCTGATCAAAGCAGCCACCTGGCAAATTACTCCTAATGGGAAATCTGGTGATTTTAAATCCGCCTCATCCAATTATTTAAAGGCGAGTACAGGCAACATCGCTATTACGGATGAAATGGATTTTACAGCAGAATTTTGGTTTAAATCCGGTCAAACTGGAAATGCATGTTTGTTATCGAATGGAACCGGAACGGGATTGAGTTCTGATTCATTGCAATCCTGGAACATAGATAAAGTTGATAATCTAATTCATATCAAACACAACAAGATTGATTTTACTGCAACAACAAAAAATTATTTTGATAATAATTGGCATCATTTTGCCATGGTCTTAAAACGTAATGCCAGTCTCAGCGTTTATATTGATGGCTTATTTGAAAATTCAATTTCCAGCGATGGATTCCGCGAATGGAGTGGATCTAATATGTGGATTGGAGCGCGCGGATTTAAAATTGGTACTCAAGATAATGTTAGCAATTATTACAATGGTTTATTAGATGAATTCCGTTTTTGGAATGTTGCCCGGAGCTATGAGCAAATTAAACGGGATAAGCAAAATAGAATGATGGGTGATGAAGCCGGATTGCAATTCTACTTGCCTTTTGAACATTATAGCACAGATCCGACAGGTATAAAAATACTTACTGGAGTGATTGCAGATCAGATTACCATACCGCATGTTATTGACAGTGTTAAAGCCAGTTTGTCTTCAAGTACACCAACTATAAAATTACAAAGACCCGTTGAACAAATTGCCTTTAATTATGCTGTAAACAATGATCAGATCATATTAACTCCAATCACTGCCGGGGAATTGATTGAAAATGTAACATTGGATGTTACCGTTCAGGGAATTCATGATTTGCATGGCAATACCATGAAATCACCAATAAGTTGGATTGCGTATATGGATAAAAATCAGGTGGTTTGGCAAGATGAATTATTAAAATACAGTATCACAAGAGGAGAAAATTTAAGTTTTAAATCAGGTATTTACAACCGGGGAGGTGCATCTAAAAAGTTTAATATACTGGATCTTCCATCCTGGATAAGTGTCAATCCAAGTTCCGGTGTCATTGCACCAAACAGTTATATTGAAGTAATTTTTACAGTGGATCCCTCTGTTAATTTAGGAAAATATTTTATTGGCGCAAGTTTATTGACAGATTTTAATTATCGCGAAAAATTAAATATTGAATTGGAAGTAAAAGCAAAAGAACCCAATTGGACCGTAAATCCTGGAGCCTATGATAATACCATGAATATCATTGGAACAATAAAGATAAATGGTATTTTTTCATCAGATATCCGGGATAAAATTGTTGCCTATGTTGGTGCAGAGGTTCGGGGTGTAGCCAATTTGGAATATGTTCCAAAATTAGATGCTTACCGTGTATTTTTAAATGTATACAATTCAACAGGGAATCCTGCAATTACTTTTAAAATTTGGGATGCTTCGGCTGGAAAAGTTTACAGTGATGTAGTTGGAAATAATATCGTGTTTAATTTGGATTCAGTGAGAGGAAGTTTTTCCAATCCAGTTATTTTTGAATCCGGAAGTATTGTCAGTTTAGACATACCGGTTTTCAGTGGTTGGAACTGGATCTGCTTTTATCTTGATAATTTTGCAACGACAACCGATGGGGTATTGGAAAGTGTTGCAGAAAAAGATGCAACTATAAAAAATCTAACAGAATCAAATACCTATAATGGCAGTACATGGAGTGGTAATAAAATCAATGGTTTTTATCCATATCAATTGTGGAAATTAAAGAAAGGGATCAACGACACATTGATTTTACGCGGTACGGTGGTCAATCCAACGACTCGTCCTGTCACCTTAAATGGTGGTGGGTGGAGCTGGATTGGCTTTATTTCCATTCGGTCACAAGAAATAAATTCAGCATTGTCCAATTTAACTCCCGTAGTCGGAGAAATTATAAAAGGTAAATACAATTTTGCTGTTTACAATGGTGCTGCTACCGGTTGGTTGGGAAGTCTTAAAACCATGGTGCCGGGAGAAGGTTATATGTTTAAATCAAAAAGCAATGGCCCAAGAACATTTACCTATCCGATAGCTGGAATGTTTGAAAGCTTCGATGATTTAACAACGCGAACGAATCAAGATTCGTGGTGGCAGGTAAATCATCACCAATACAATAATAACATGACTGCAATAGTATCGGTTCATACAGATTGTCCGGACTTGATTCATGAAAGAGGTTATGGAATAGGACTTCTTGATGCAGGCGGTAATTGGAGAGCCAAGGCGGCAATTGAAACTGAATCTCAACAGGAGCTGGCCTATTTAACAATTGCCGGTGATGCAACAGAAAAATTACAATACAAATTGATTCATCCTGAATCCAATCAACAATTTGATTTAGCTGCGACTGTTCAATTTAAAGCAAACGATCACATTGGAAGTATCGATTTCCCTTATGTACTTACGATGGATGAATCCTTATGTAAAACCATCAAGTTTAGCGATGCAGTATACAATCAAAGGTACGAAGTGTATCCACAGGTCTTTCAAGATTTGATTCATATCGAATATACCACCTTGGAAGCAGATGCTAACGCAAACATTCGAATTACAGATGTATTCGGTCATGAAATCATGCAATCCAGGCAAATTTTGGTGAAAGGATTTAATGATATTCAACTGGATTTAAAACAAATTCAAATACCTGGCAGCTATTTTATCAGTCTAATGACCAATCAAAAACAACTTACAAAATTAATCCAGAAAATAAATTAAAATGTTAGCAATAATAAAATTCACTTTGCGCTATTGCTTAGTAGTTTCGATGTGTTTATCAACTCTAATTGGAAGATCACAGGCTGACTGGATTGTAATCCCATCAGATTATGAATACAACATGAATGTCATTGGTGTGGGTTTTATCGAATGCGATGCCATTCACGATGAACAGGATCGGATTGCAGCATTTGTTGGAGATGAAATCAGGGGTGTTCAGTTTTTTAATGTGGAAAGTAATCAGGGATTGTATGTGTATATGTTTATTTACAGCAATCGATTTTCAGGGGATACCATCCATTTTAAAATTTACGATGCATCAGAAGATCGCATTTATGAGCTTTCCAATATAATGGTATTTTCGGAAAATGCTGTTGTGGGTTCTGAACAAATGCCTGTGCAATTTACAACAGTGAATCAAACATTAAACATTGAGCCAGATACCAATCAAATCCTACGACAGTCAAATGTAGGAGACAAAATCGTAAATTTACAGGTTAAAAATGGAATCGGACAAGTGCTTCTTGCGGGTTTTGAATGGATTCATGATAGCGCAGGAATTCACAATCATTATTTTGAATTTGTCGGGCAAGAACTTTTTATAAAGGAGCGTATTGTAGATTTTCCGGAAAACGAAATCCAAATTCACTTCAAAGTGAATGTATCAGGAATGTGTGTAACAGATCAACTACTCAATTTTAAAATCAGTGATTTGACTGCCACTGAAAATGAAACAGAACAGCCATTGATAGACATTTTTCCTAACCCAACAGCGGATTATTTTCAGATACGCAGTAATGTATTGTTTGACCATGTTTATTTGATGGACCCACTAAAAGGCAGTATGCGAGAAGTAGAGCAGCAGAAACAAATTTATCTGACATCAGGCGAATATGGATTAAAATATATAATCTTTAAAAAGGGAAGCACTATTTGGAAAAAACCTTTGTTACATATTACTGAAATATAAACAATTTATTAAGCATTGATTGCAAATCGATTTTTATAAACCTTATTTATTTCTAAACTTGGTTAATTTTGATTGATCCTAACAGGATTTGAATTCGATCCTGATCCAATTGGGTAATTTATTTTGTCTAAACGATATCAACAATATTTATAAGTTGGATCCTATTTGGTTTAAACAAAATGCATGCTTGATTGTATATAGAATCAAATGCTTAAGTCGCTGTTTCACATTTTTAAATTGAACCGGGAGGATGCACTGAAAATTATAGCTGCCCCTGATCCACCCCATGCCCACGATTATGAAGAACTGATCCTGGGTATGACCGGTAAATTAGAGCATTTTATTGATTTTAAAACAGAAACTTACGAAGCCCCTTTTGCCAGTTTTGTTTCGAAAGGAAAAACGCACCGGGTGATCCCTCATTTGCAAAATGACCAATGCGAGGTATGGGTTATCCGATTCCAAAGTGAGTTTATTCCAGAGACTACGTTTCAATTGTATTCTTATTATCATGATCATGCTACGATCAAAATGCAGGCTGGCAGATGTTTTAACAGATTGCTCAGTTTGTGTGAACTCATGCATGCAGAAATGCAATACAGTACTCCTGATCTGGCGGTTGTCAGGCATTTATTAAGTGCTTTATTTACTATGATTGAGTCTGAGCGAAAAAAGATTTCTGAAGATGCCGGTTCCTATGCAAAAACTCAAAACACTACTTTTAAAAATTTTCTAAAAATTCTGGAGGAAAATTATCTGCGACCCGAAGGTGTGGAATTTTATGCGGAAAAATTATTTATGTCCAGCAGAAATCTCAATTTAATCTGTCAGAATATTTTGCAAAAAAGTGTTTCAGAAATTATTGAAACCCGCAAACTGATTGAAGCTAAGAATCAATTAATCAATACCGATAAAACCGTAGCCGAAATTGCTTTTGACCTTGGATACAACGAGCACGCCTATTTCACCAATGTCTTTAAGAGAAAATCTGGGCAAACGCCAACTGAATTCCGGCAAGAAATACGGCAGTTGGTTTCCTGAAATTACAAGTTATTTACCGAATTCTGATATTTGACGGACTGGTATCGTCAGAACTTTGTACTGTGAATGGGTTAGTTAAGACCAAAGGACCAAAGGACCAAAGGACCATAGCCCATTAGTATTTATTGATGCTATTTATTGCCTTAATATGAATTAAATATAACTATTATATAAAAAAATTTAAACATGCAAACAACAACAGCAAAAGCAATTCAAACGAAGTGGATGCTTGATCCTTCGCACAGTGAACTGGTTTTCAAAGTAAAGCACTTAATGATTGCAAATGTGAAAGGATCATTCAGATCGTTTTCAGCAATTATTGATGGGGAAGATTTCAGAACGGCACCGATTCATGTTACAATTGAGGCAAGCTCTGTGTTTACCAATGATGATAACCGCGACGGTCATTTAAGAACACCGGATTTTTTTGACGTGGAAACCTTTAGAACCATTTCATTTGAAAGCAGCAATTTTAAAAAACTAGATGGAGAGCACTATCAACTGACAGGAATACTTACTATTAAAGGAATTTCACGAGAAGTAAAATTGCAGGTTGAATTTGGTGGCACCAACACCGATCCGTACGGTAATGAAAAAGCTGGGTTTTCAGTGAGTGGTAGTATCAATCGTTCGGAGTGGGGATTAAATTGGAATGCTGCTTTAGAGACAGGAGGTGTTTTAGTAAGTGATGAAGTAAAAATTCAAGCTGAATTGCAATTTGTCAGAAAATCAGATTCAATTTAATAAAGTTTGCATCGATTTTGTACGTCATATAAATTTACTAAATTTAGGGACTTATTTTATGAGGCGAAAACGATTTTTACAAGCTTTAACACTATTGCCAATAGCCGGTGCTGTTATGAAACTGAATGATTTATATAAGGGTTTGCAAGAGTTGGAATATACAGAAAAAATGCCCGTTCTGTTTCTGGGTCATGGCAGTCCAATGAATGCCATTGAAGAAAATGAATTTGTAAGAGGGTTCAGAAACATTGCGAAAGTTATTTCAAAACCAAAAGCGATTCTGTGCATTTCAGCTCATTGGGAAACCAAAGGCACTTTCGTAACAGCCATGGATAAACCTGCAACGATTCACGATTTTGGAGGATTTCCACAAGCTTTATTTGATGTACAATATCCTGCTCCCGGCAGTCCGGAGTTGGCTCAACAAACAAAGGATATCGTGCACAAAACCCAAATCGGAATGGATACGAAATGGGGCTTAGATCATGGGGCCTGGAGTGTCATCAAACATTTATATCCAAAGGCAGATGTACCGGTCATTCAAATGAGTTTAGATTATACACTGAGTCCACAGGCTCATTACGATTTAGCAAGTGAATTGTTTAGTCTAAGACAGAAAGGGATCTTAATCATTGGAAGTGGCAATATGGTTCATAATTTGGGCATGATAGCCTGGGATAAACTAAATTCAGATTCTTATGGTTTTGACTGGGCTTTGGAAGCCCGCGATAAAATGAATCAAGCCATATTAAATGGAAATCATCAAAGTTTGATTGATTTTCGTTCACAAGGAAAGGCATTTGATCTTTCCATTCCAACCCCTGAGCATTATTTGCCTTTGTTGTATGCATTGGCCTTAAAGGATAAAAGCGATCCAATCGAATTATTTAATGACAAAGCAATCGCTGGATCCCTGACCATGACATCCGTAAAAATTGGATGAGGTTATTCAAGGAGAAAAGGCCTGAGAAGGTTTGAACGTATTCAATTTATTAATCTCTTTAGATCCTTGCAAGGATTTTAAAAACCAAATTGTATCTTTGATTGAAAAGCAATGGATAAAACAAAAACAGTGCGGATTCAATCATTTAAACCAGGTTTATGGTCTCTTGGTTTTATACTAAGTTGTATTCTATGTTTTACTCAATGCAGGGTACATTTATTGCCTGAATTTGATGCGGCTATTTTAGATCAGATTGACCAAACGGCAAAGCAAGTTGATAGATTTTATTTAGGATTATTGGAATTGGATCCAGCTAATTTACATAAGCGATCGTATTCCAGTTGCAGTGATACTTACATCGCAATACAATCTGAATTAAATTCACTTTATATAAAAAATAAAATTCGCCCGCTAAACAGCAATACCTTGCGAATAGTGGAAATCACCAAAGAGTTATGGAATAAATATAAAAATGAGCATAAACGAGATCAGGTGCTTACCAACGGAGTGATTGAATTGAACAGACAGTCTATGGAAGAATTGTTTTATACAATGCGTGTTGCAGAAAAAATTAAAAAGCCATAACATTTTAAATCTAAGATCATGGGAACTTTTGACACAGATGCAGTCATAACAGATATGTTGGCTGCTGTCCAATCTACGGTTTCAAAGCACTGGAAGGAAGTTAAAAGCAGCATGCAGCAATTTTTAAATAGCAGAAAGTCAAGATTTGAATTATTGGCTGAATTGAGAATTTCAGGAGAATTAAGCCAGGAACATTTTGAATCCAGACTGGAAGATGAAAAACTAATTGCTGAAGCAGAGATGCAGGCTTTGGAAGTTATCTCAAAAGCCATGGCACAAAAGGCAGCAAATGCAGCCATTGATATATTTCAGAAAGCAGTAGGAACTGCAATAAAGGGGATTTTATAAAATTTGAGAATCTTGTCTTAGGAAAAAAAGAGATTCCGCAAGAAGTGGAATTTTAAATCCAAAAATATCTGTTTAATAAATTGAAATCTTATTTCAATAATTTTATTTGCTGTTTCAATAAATTAATATGGAGAGTTTGTAGAAACAGCTAGCCCCTTTTTAGATTTGTGTAATAACAAATGGGCTATAATCCTAAAATTCATCATCGACGATCCATTCGAATTCAAGGTTTTGACTATTCAAAAGCAGGCTGTTATTTTATCACCTTGGTATGTCAGCATCGCAAAAACTTTTTTGGAAAAATCATACTTGATGCAAATCGTCAAAATAAGGTCAAGTTAAGTCCAACTGGGGAAATCGCACAAAGCTGTTGGTTAGAGATTCCAATTCATTATCCAAATGTTAAATTGCATGAATTTGTGATCATACCAGATCATATGCATGGAATTCTTGAAATAAAACAGCAGGCTGATTTGGAAAGCAATAACCAAAGAATTCCACAAGTCAACAAATATCAGAAAATCATTCCAAAATCTATTGGGTCAATCTTAAGAGGATATAAGATAGGTGTCACAAAATGGTTTCGGGATCAATGTATGAAGGAAGATTGGATTCTAATTGATAGACAAGAAATTGTATTGTGGCAACGAAATTATTATGAGCATATTATTAGAAATCAATTTGAATATTTTGTGTTCTCAAATTATATTCGTAATAATCCTAAAAATTGGAAGGGGAAAATTGAAGAAATTTAATTTAGATATTAAAATCCCAACCAAAAGAATCAGAGGAATATTTTTAACGTAGCTATAAAATTCTTTTAGTTTTGCAGTCATTAATTGGTCAAATGGAAAAAATATTTATTGAAGTTCAAGTAAACGTCGAAGCATCCCTGGACAAAGTTTGGCAATGCTGGAATGGTCCGGAACATATTGTAAACTGGAATTTTGCTTCGGATGATTGGTGTGCACCTAAGGCAGTAGTAGACTTAAAACCAGGTGGGCAATTTGTATGCAGGATGGAATCTAAGGATGGAACGATGGGTTTTGATTTTAAAGGAATTTATAATGTAATTAAACCAATGGAACTCATAGAATACACTTTGGAGGATGATCGTACGGTTCGGATTGAATTTAAAGAAAATGAAAGTGGAGTCCAGCTAATTGAGAAATTTGAGGCGGAACATGAAAATTCTGTCGAATTGCAGCAATTCGGTTGGCAAGCCATATTAAATAATTTTAAGCAGTACGTTGAATCCAATTCTTAAATTAAAATTTATTATATGTCTGATCAATTATATCCATGTCTATGGTTTGATGGAAATGCCAAAGAAGCTGCCACTTTTTATTGTAGCATTTTTAAGGATGGCAGAATCACCGCAGATACCCCCATGGTTGTGAATTTTGAAATCATGGGCAGAAAATTTATGGGACTCAATGCCGGGCCCATGTTTAAATTCAATGAATCCATTTCCTATGTCATTGAATGTGATACGCAGCAAGAAATCGATTATTATTGGGATCAATTGACAAAAGATGGAGGCCTGGAAGTTGAATGTGGTTGGGTAAAAGATAAATTTGGCCTATCCTGGCAAGTCGTTCCAAAAATCTTAGGAAAGCTCATGAATGATCCCCAAAAAGCACCTCAAGTGCTGGCAGTAATTATGAAAACCAAGAAGTTTAATATTCAAGAACTGGAGGATATTTAATTACGAATTGCAAATTACGAATTACGAATTTAATTCGTAATTAGCAATTCGTAATTCGCAATTCGTAATTCGCAATTTGTAATTCGCAATTTGTAATTCGTAATTGATTCAAACTTCCCATTCATAAAAATTATGATCTTTATCCAACACAAATCCGGTTTTAGGATACAGCGCATTTCCAATTACATTTGATTTAGCGGTTTCCAGGGTAAGTGCAACGGCATTCGTTTCACGGGCAAGTTGTTTAGCACGATCTATCAATAATACAGAAATACCCTGACTGCGATATTCTGGAGCTACAAACAGATCATTCAATAACCAGAGTCGTTTTAGACGGGTTGAAGAAAACAATGGGTACAATTGTACAAAACCTGCGATTTTGTTGTCGATTGTTTCTGCAAGGAATATTTCAGATTCATTGTTAGTAATCCTATCGGACAAAAATAATTTTGCAGCATTTATATCTGTTGGTTTATTGTAAAATATACGATAAGCATCAAACAAGATGGAAAGCGCATCGATATCAGTACGTGTGGCTTTTCGAATGATCATTTTAAGTTTTTTTAAAATATTTATTTAAATACGAATTAATTTTAGGAATGGCAAGCACCAAATGAATGAATGCAAATAAAATCGAACCTGGTAAAATCAAGCGAACTAGTTTTTCGAAGCTTTGGAAATTATTTACGTCATTAAAATTGGCTACCAAACTGAATTCGTGTTCTGAAAAATTTATTTTAACGGATAAAAATACTGCAATGAGTGCAAAATGAAACCCATTGACAAATAAATGCAAGATGTATTCCCAACGAGGTAGTCCGCCCATAAAGGCACGACTGTCTTTTTCAGCGTATGCATCGATTCCTAAAACAAGGAGGTCCAATAAAACGATCCCGTTCCCTAATATAAATCCGAAGCTGTGATGATGGTTTAGAAAAAGAAAGTAGAGAATGAGTGGAAAAAAAATAGCCCGTAAGGTGTGGGTTAAATGTTCTAACCGGCTATCAGACTGGTTTTGAAGTTGGTATCTTATTAAATGTAAGTACAAGCCATCAAATAAAGCCAATAGTGCAACCAGTAAGAGTAAAACAGATAGTATCAAAAATGCCATTTCCATAGCCAGGGTAAAAATAGCTTATTTTTATTTTACCCTGGAATAAGCCAGCGATGGCTGAAAGTAATATCTAAATAAGTTCAGAGACTTCATGTATTTTAGTGCTTTTAAAAGCCATATGATTCGTATAGAAAAACAGTTTCAAGCACCCATTACGAAAGTTTGGGATGCCATTTCCAACAAGGATACCATGAAAAAATGGTATTTTGATATTCCTGATTTTGAACTTCAAGTCGGTCATGAATTCAATTTTTTGGCCGGACCACCTGATGGCAAGGAATGGCATCATCGATGCGTAATTCGCAAGCTGGTTCCTGAAAAAATATTGAGTCATAGCTGGACCTATCCCGGATATGAAGGGGAAACCTTGGTTACCTGGGAATTAATTAAGGTATCAGATGAAGTAACGCAGGTTAATTTTTGTCAAGAATTCATCGTGCCTTTTCCGGAAGAAGTCGACGAACTTCATCAAGAAAATTTTCAAGAAGGTTGGACTTATATAATTAATATTGGATTGAAAGAGTTTTTGGAAAACGAATAGATCTAAAAAATTGTGATATAATCTTTGATCACAACGGTTTTGGAGCATTTTTAAATTTCTTATATTTTCCAAGTATATTTCCGATGAAAAAAGTAATTGGTATAATTAGTTTTTTAACAATAAAAGGTAATCCAATCAATCCGTATTCATTTTTATACCTGGTCATAAGATATGCGGAATCAAAAGCTTCTGGTCGGTTTGATCCCGATTTACGTTGTGCAGCATACAGGGTATCTAAAAAGAATACAATGCTGTTAACTGGTTTTACCCAGGCATCGATGATGAGTTCATCATCCCCAACATTCCAAAATCGATGAGGGGTATTTCTATAAAAGATGATGGATTGACCTGCGGTATAAATTTTTGGTTCTTGTCCATATACCTGGCAAGCTGCCTTCCCTTGTAAAATTGTAAAGCCTTCATCTTGTAAATAATGAACATGCATGGCTGGCCCGGCATTTGGAGTACAGTGACCTTCAATAATTATTTTAGAAGCATCTGGTTCATGAACAATTTCTTTAAAAATTATTTTTTCTCCCTGACCGCTTTCAATTGTGTAAGGTAAAAGATATTTCATTTGGTATTGGATTAATTAATTTAATTTGAAGCGCTTACAGTTGGAAGAATTACAGTTTTTTCAATTTTATTTTCCACGGGATCTAAAGAGTTTAAATAGCGATAAATTGCTTTTAAATCCAAATCATCCATTCTGCTAAATGATCCCCAGGGCATGGGACTGCCTTTATGAACGCGACCGGCTCTAAAACGGGCCACAAAGGCATTTTCACCCCAATCAGATATAATTCCGGTTGTTGGATGAGGAGTTAAATTTGGTGAAATGAATGCAACGCCATCACTAAAAGCATCCGCTTCATAATACATGCCTCCTGCAAAAGGTTTTCCAATTAATTCACCAGTCTTCATATCTCGGTTTGTGTGACAACCAACACAATCTGCTACAGAATTTGCTAAGTATTTTCCATAGCTTATGCTGGTATCCCTGATAATTGATTTGGGTGGATTTCCTTTTGTGCCCTCCGGTTTAATTAAATTGAAAGCCACCAAAGCTTTGCCCAGAAAATTTATTTCACTTCGTTTTACCTGATGCTTTACAGGAGCTTGTGATTTTAAAAATGAAACGATTGCTGTTAAATCTTCATCTGTCAAATCATGAAAGGACATAAAAGGGGCAATGAATCGATTGTCATATCCAACCATGTAACGCAACGTACGTGCAATTTCTCCGTCTGTTAAATTCCCGATTCCAGTTTCTTTATCTGGTGTAATATTTGGTGCTCGGAATGTTCCGGGTGGAATTGATAATTCCCAACCTCCGCTTAAAGGCATTAAATCACCTTTTTCCACATCCATGTATTTGTCCATTGGCACATGACAGGTACCACAATGTGCAGGGCCATAGGCCAGATATTTTCCACGCGCAATGACAGCAGAATCGCTACTGGCTATAATGTTTGGATAGGGTGCGGTAAATGTTTTATTTGAGTTGAATTGTACATATGTGAAAAAACCTATTACTAAAAGCAATAAAGTCAGGCCTAGCCATTTTAATACATTCAATATTGTTTTCATGATATGAAATATTTATTAAATTTATGAAGCAAAATTAGTATCAACTTGCTTCGGTTTCAATCAGCAAATCTGCTGAATCTTACTACGCAGATTTTCGTATTCTTGGTGAATAATTTTTAGGGAGTTGTTGCAATTGAACAATGTTGCGATGCTGCAATCCTGAAATGCTACAATGTTTACATGCAAGAATTAATTTTTTTAAATGAATCCGATTGAAATAGCAAGTTACCGAAGGTGTCCCGCCGAGGTAGGAGAGAATGTTTCTTGAATGTCAAAAGTAGGAAGGAGGGCAGTCTATAGAAAAGAAGTCTTTTAGAGAAATGCTGCAATGCTGCAATTCTGCAATTCTGCAATGTTACGATGGATTAATAGAGAATGTTTCTTGAATGTCAAAAGTAGGAAGGAGGGCAGTCTATAGAAAAGAAGTCTTTTAGAGAAATGCTGCAATTCTGCAATGTTACGATGGATTAAAAGAGAATGTTTCTTGAATGACAAAAGTAGGAAGGAGGGAAGTCTATAGAAAAGAAGTCTTTTAGAGAAATGCTGCAATGCTGCAATTATGCAATGTTACGATGGATTAAAAATGCAAATAATTAATGCAATTGCAAATACACTAATTTTTTTTCCTGGAAATAGGCTTCTGGAAATTTTTTATAGATATCGTAGGTTTCAAAATAGGCTTGTTTTTTTATTTCACGAATTTCTTCGACAAGATCACCGCCTTTGTAAGCTATGATGCCATTAGGTAAAGCAGTGACTGAATCTCGAAGCAACAAAGGTTTTGAATATTGAACCAATTGATTTAAACTGCAAACCGCCCGGCTCACAATAAAGTGAAATTTTTCTCTGCAATCTTCTGCCCGAAGATGAAAGGCTTTTAAATTTTTTATTCCTAAATGTTCAGCAATTTCAACAAGAACTTTAATTTTTTTACCAGTCCCGTCAATGGCTGTAAATTGTATTTCCGGATAGTAAATTGCCAAAGGAATGGCTGGAAAACCTCCTCCTGTACCCAAATCTAAGATCTTGCATTTGGCATTCCAGTTTACGAATGCAGTGATGCTTAATGAATGCAATACATGATGCAAATAAAATGATTCCATATCTTTTCTTGAAATGACATTTATTTTTGCATTTTGCTCTTCATACAATGCTTTTAATTTCAACAAAGCCATTCGTTGATCTTTTGTAATATCCGGAAAGTAACGATCGATCGTTTCCATTTACCAATGCTTTTTTTTAATCCAAAGAAATGGAAATTGAAAAATTAAGTGTAAACAATACAAAATTTGCAAAATTGGAAAAAAATTACAAAGATTTTTCTCTTTAAATAGTTTCAATTTAGAACAGAATACCGGCCAGCTAACTAATAAGTGACAAACATACAACGTAGATGCAATTAAATAGTTTTTTTGAATGAGTAAATAAAAAATGCAAGCGTACAATCCGATAAACGAAATAAAATAAAATAGCAGCAGAAGGCGTGACCTCAAATTGTAATGAAGAGCTGCCGCATAGTGTCTCCATCGTTGCCTAAAGTAATCAATATAGCTGGATTTGGCATCCGTAAATATAAATGATTCAGGATTTAGACACAGACCGGTATTATCCGAATTCGAGCGTGCATTAATGAGTAAATCATCATCCCCATACATTCGTTCACTTTGCAAAGCTTGTTGGTTGAATATGGATCTGTGGTACATTAGATTTCGTCCGCTGCCCATATAAGGAAATCCAGCATGCGAAGCAGCAAAAAACTGAAGGGTATTAAAACAACATTCGAATCGAATGAATTGATTTAAAATGCCTGGAACATATAGGTAGGGTGCATACCCAAGTATGATTTTCTGATCTTTAGTAATACCCTGCATCATTGACTGTAACCAGTTTTTTCCTTCAGGCTTGCAATCTGCATCCGTAAGGGCTAACCACTCATAACGTGCATTTGAAATTCCTAAGGTCAGCGCTTGTTTTTTACCAGCCTGTGTTTTCTGATTTTTAAAGTAGCTGATTTTAGGTTCATTTTGAGAAATTTCGCGGATCCATGATTCCAATCCATCGCTTGAATCATCATCAACAATCAAAAGTTCAAATTGAGGATATTGCTGTTCTAGAAACAAATGAAGGTTGTTTTTGAACACAGGAAATTGATTTCGAATACAAATTATAATAGACACCGGAGGCCATTCCGCCTTGGCATTCTTTTGAACAGGTATTATTAACCGGTTGTAAATCAATAACCAATATATTGAGAAAATTCCCAAACATCCAAAACCAATAAATACTATTAAGGTATTCACAGGAATAAAGGTAAAAAATTCAATCAGAGCTTTAAATATTAAAAAAATATGTAATATGTTTGCAGTTGATTCTCTACCAAAAAATCAATTTTAACCTATGATTCGTGCAATTTTATTGACTTTTCTACTCATTTCTGGTTTGAACGCTTTTGCTCAAATGCAATTCCAGGGACAATCACTTTATGGCAATGAATGGATTCGACCCAATCAAAGCTATCTTAAATTTAAAATTTCTGAAGATGGTATGTACCGGATTAGTTACCAGGATTTACATCAAGCTGGTTTTCCATTGGGCGCCGTAGAACTCAACAAATTGCATATAATTACTTTAGCTCAGGATGTAAAGCTCATTCGTTCTACCGATGGACTGATGGGAACGGATGATTACATATTGTTTTATGGAAAGAAAAATCGGGGAGAACTTGATACACCTTTGTTTTCCGACCCAACAGGCTTGATGAATCCGGAATACAGCATGCATACAGATACTGCTGCATATTATTTGACCTGGGACAATACCATCAACCCAAATGGAATTGAGAGAATTCAAAATGATTTATCAGCGCCTTTGCCAAAGGATGCTTATTATTTAAAAACGCAATTGGATGTTTTTTCTGAGCTTTCTTTCAAACGAGGAGTGGGATATGGAAATGCACAAAAATTTCCATTATTTGATGCCTGTCAGGGCTATGCAACGGATCATTTTAAAAGCCGTGAATTTGAATTAAAATTTAAACATTTAAACAAATCAGGTCCGGATGCTAAAATTGTAACACGAATAGGAGGTTATGGTGAAGATAATTCCGCTCACAAACTAAATTTTCTACTTGATGGACAAGCAATAGATGATGATTTATTTGCTGGTTATAAAGTTCGTATAAAAGAAATCAATCGCAATGTTACTGATTTGAGTGAGTCCATGCGTTTGGGAATCGAAGCGGTTTCAAATCCGGAGGATCAAATCGTGGTAGCAAGCATTGAGTACACATATCCTGCAGAGTTTATTTTCGATCAAAATAAATTTGCAAAAATAAAATTAGGTTCAGGCCCCATTCGAAAATATCTTGAAATTGAAGATTTTGATGGAGGAACAGAATTATTTGTATATGATATCACAAACCAATATTATCTAAAAAGTATTCGGGAAGCCAATGGCATATATAAAATTACGATTCCGGAATCATCCGTAGAGCGGGAATTGATCTTGTTTAATGAATCCGCCATTAAATCAATTTCTTCATTGCAATCAATGCAATTTTTAGATATTCAGCCGGGAGATTATAATTATTTAATCTTATATCATCCAAATTTAACGGATGATGGACATGGAATCAATTATGTTCAGGAATACGCAGATTACAGAGCCTCACAAGCGGGAGGTTCTTATAAAGTTGCCTTAGTAAATGTTGAATCACTTTATGATGTATTTGCATATGGAATCCACACCCACCCACTTGGAGTTAAAAATTTTGTTCAATATGCAAAAACGATTTGGCCTAACTTAAATTATTGTTTAGTGATTGGAAAAGGATTGGAATATCCTTATTACCGAAAAAATGGAATAGACCCCAATTTCTTTTTTGTACCGACATTTTCATCTCCAGCAGCAGATATCATGTTGGTAACGGATAATCAAAATGAAGCGCTGTGTGCATTTGGAAGATTGCCGGTCATCAATGGCACAGAAATTAAAAATTATTTGGACAAAGTAAAATCTCACGAAAATTATTTGCGGATTGCAAATCATACCATTGAAGAAAAGGAATGGGAAAAACGTGTGGTGCATTTATCAGGTGGAGATCCTAGCATCTATACACAAATTAGTGGCCAGTTAAATGGCATGGAACAAGTTATAGAGGAAAATTTATTTGGAGCTAATGTTCAAACATTTTATAAGCAAAGTAGCAGTACCATTGAAGTAGCTAATAGTGAGAAATTAAAAAATTCAATCAATGAAGGAAGTTCGATCATTGCTTTTATGGGACATTCAGCTGCAATTCGCCTGGATTTTAATTTGGAGAATGTAGATTCATATAAAAACAAAGACAGATACCATTTATTTATGGCAATGGGTTGTTATGCTGGTTCGATGTTTGCTCCCAATCGATCCATTAGTGAAGATCACAACCTGGCCCCTGAAAAAGGTTCCATTGTTTATCTGGCAAATACCACTGCAGGTTTCCCGGATATTTTGGGAGTTTATGGTTCTGAATTTTATAAACAAATCGGTACTAAATTTTATGGTGGAGCGATTGGAGATGCCATCCGTGAAACCTATCACAACATGAAGAATCAGGGCGGTGAACGATTGTTGACTCAAGCCTATTCTACAAGTTTTAATGGGGATCCGGCAGTAAAATTGAATGTAAATACATTCCAGGATTATACCATTGATGCAAAATCTGTCCGAACAAATCCTGCACTCGTATTTAATAATCAGAAAGAATTTGAATTTAATTTTGAAGTCGTCAATTTGGGCGCTTATACAAAGGATAGTATTCTGATTAATATTGATATCCGCCAGGCAAATGGTAAAATTGTTCCTGTAACAGCTTTCAAAATTGCTACTCCATCAACCCGTCGCCTTGTTAGTGTTAAAATTCCTATGAATGGTGAAGAATCGATTGGTTACAATAGCATTTATGTAAAATTAGACGGAGCCAATGAATTAGCTGAAGGACCTTTAGCAGATGCAGAAAATAATAATGAGTTAATTATTCAAGGACAACGCGGATATAGTTTATATATTTTTGGAAATGAAGCTCGTCCTGTATTTCCTCAGGAATTTTCAATAGTCAGTGAAGACAATTTGAAATTGATAGCTTCGAACGGGAATACACTGGCTGCAAATGGAAGCTATTTTATTGAATTGGATACGACTGAATATTTCAACAGCTCATTAAAACTGTCAACACAAATTCAACAAACCGGTGGAGTAATTAGCTGGACGCCCAATATCAATTTAATGCCAGACCAGGTGTACTATTGGAGAATTGCGCCTGACAGCACCGGATCTGGAGTTTTCGCGTGGAGAAATTCATCCTTCATTTACGTTCCGGGAAGCTCACCAGGTTGGAATCAATCACATTATTTTCAGCATAAGAAAAATGATTTTTATAAAATGAATTTAAACGAACCGGATCGTCAGTTTAAATATGCTGAATCTTTTGTAGAAATTCGTGCAAATAATGGATACATTGAATTGCCAACTTACATCAGACCTCGAGTATATGTTGGCACAGACGTAGCAGCTGATTATGATTATTGGAATTACAGTTCGGATTTTTCAGGGATTGTTGTCAATGTATTTGACCCAATTACAGGAAAAATGTGGATTAATCAAAGTGGTGGAGATTTTAATAGTTTAAATCATCCTGGGTATATTAATAAACCATTTTTTGTATTTAAGACTTCCAACCAGGCAGAGCGCGCCGCATTAATCCAATTTTTAGAACAGTACATTCCAAATGATCACGTTGTGATTTTTAGCACAATGACACAATATCAAAATTCATATTATCCGGAATTGTGGGAATCGGATGGTCCAAATAATTTATACACTGTATTGGAACGATTTGGAGCAAAAGAAATTCGAAGTTTAAGATCTTTCAGCTCTGTGCCTTACATCATGATATTCCGAAAAGGAAGACCAGAGTTTGAAGTAAGGGAAAGTATTGGAAACTTTATGGATGAAAATGAAATTTCTCATTCTTTTACAATTCCGCAAACTTCAGGATCTGTGCAATCCAGAATTATTGGTCCTGCAAAATCCTGGTCAAACTTTTTGTGGGATCATAAAAACTTTAATGGCGCCGAAGATGTACAGGAAATAAATATTTATGGTGTAGATGCTATTGGAAATGAAACCAAGCTCGTTGGTCCAATAACAGATAAATTGTATGATTTATCGGGTGTAAATTCTGCACTGTTTCCAAAATTAAAACTTGAATGGAAAACAACTGATACCATCAAGCGTTCAACACCGGAATTGGATTATTGGCGTGTGCTTTACAAGGGACTTCCGGATGCAGCTTTTAATCCAAGTAAATATTATAAAAAAGCCAAGGATACAATCAATCAGGGGGATGTATTGGATTTGGAAATTCTGGCACAAAATATTGGGGCTGCTGATATGGATAGTTTGTTGGTAAAATTTACGGTTGTTAGTCAAAGCAATCAGCAAACAGTAACTTACAAACGGTTTGCCTCTATGGCAAGCCTGGCTTTCCAAAAAATTCCATTTAGCTTTAATTCATCAAAAATATATGGAGCCTATAAATTGTTTATTGAATTAAATCCAAACAATGATCAGGCAGAGTTAAATACCTTTAATAATACTGTCATTATTCCGTTTTTCGTACGACGTGATAAGTTGAAACCCTATATGGATGTTACTTTTGATCGATTAAAAATATTTAATGCGGAAATCGTTTCCAGTAAATCACACATTGAAATCAGTCTTCAAGATGAAAACAAGGATTTGTTATTAAACGATACCAGTGTATTTACTATACGGATTAAAGAACCGGGAGGTACTCCGCAGCGCGTTTATTTTGCAAATCAACAAGTTCAATTTGTACCCGCAGCAGGAAACAGTAAGACCGTAAGAGCAATAATTCAAGGGGACTTTAAATTGGATGGAATCCATACTTTATACGTCAATGCAATAGACGGTTCAGGAAATACAGCTACTGAACAGGATTATCAGGTAGATTTTACAATTGTAAAAAAATCTTCGGTTGGAAATTTATTTAATTATCCCAATCCGTTTGTAAATAAAACGCGCTTCGTTTATACCTTGACAGGGGATGCGCTTCCTGAAAATTATATGATTCAGATACTTACGATTTCCGGTAAGCTTGTTCGTGAAATTACCAAAGAGGAATTAGGTCCGCTATCAATTGGAACGCACATGACCGATTTTGAATACAATGGAACAGATCAATTTGGTGAAAAATTAGCGAATGGAGTGTATTTATACCGTTTTATTGTAAAAGATAACAAAAACAAATCCTGGGATAAATTTGATACTCATACGGATCAGTATTTCAAAAATGATTTTGGTAAAATGGTCATATTGAGATAAGATAAAATCGGGAGTCAGCCAAAATCAGTAGTCAGGAATTAGTAGTCAGAAGGCAGTAATGTGGCTTGTAGCTCTTAAGCTAACAGTCTAATAGTCTAACAGTCTAATAGTCTAACAGTCTAATAGTCTAAAAGTCTAATAGTCTAAAAGTCTAATAGTCTAAAAGTCTAATAGTCTAACAACCCTCCAGCCCTTCAGCCCTCTTCCCTGACATCTATTTCATCCCATCGCTGACATAGATCCAGGAAAAATTTTACCGTCCAATTCGTATAACGAAATGGAAAATAATTTTTCCAAATGGGTATAGAGGATGGAAACGCTCCTTTATGTTCTGTCGATCCAGATTTTATTTGCCATTGAAGTATAGACGGAATCAACCGTTCGGCTGCTTCTTTATAGTGATTATGATTGGTACGTTGATATGCTTTAAGAAATAATGCACAAATTTGAATTTGACCGGTAACACAAATAAATGAGTAATCACCAGTCATATTATTTTCATAAAATGCCGGTATCTTATTTTGTAAACGGATTTGTTCGCACATTCGATTTAATATTTCAAGTATATATTTTTCAATGCCTTGCTCATTGAGCAGGATGGCAGATTCCAGAAATCCTTCCAATGCATAAGCTACCGGATGACTCAATGCTTTTTTATTGGGTTCAAAGCCGCAATTATCAAAAAACCCGAATTCGTTTTTATTTTTAAATAAATAATTTAAGGATTTTTCAATTTGATCCACATTTTTATTTTCAAAGTATGTTTGATCAATTTGTAAAAGTGGCCAAATGCAACGGCTGTAATAACTTGCAAAATAACCGGGTTGATATAAGTGGGATTTAAATACACCCGCGGGATCGATGTTATTTAGTAAGGCGTGGTAAGATTTTTCCATGGTAAGGAAAATACCAGGATCGGAGCTGTATTTATAAGATGCATGTAGACCAAATAAAATTTGGGCGGTGTTAAAAGCACTTTTGTTATTAAAGGCAACACCCGAATGATAAAAGCCATCTTTTGACTGAATGGATTGCAGCCAATGAGTACATCCTATTCCAACGGAAATTGCTTCTTCATTTTTAGTTGAAAGCAAATTTTCAATTATGTAACCACTTGTTTCTGGATAATCCTTTTGCCATGCTAAGAAAGAGGGTAAATACATCCAACGGCTGTGCGGGAACCCACCCTGTCCGTAATGATGATAACTTGTAAGGAGCCAGTTTAAACTGTCCTGGGCAGCCTGTTTGAGTTGATCGCGCATCACTGGATCCATTTATGCAAAGTAAGTCTTTTTATTGGAATTGTCAGGTTCAGTGTGCTACTTTTGATTTTCAATTATAGACTTGGGACTAAATCAAAAACCTTCAGCAATTACAGTAAATAGGGCATACATTGGCAGTCCAGATAGTTATTTTACAAAAACATTTGTTCCAAAACTATTAGAGCAAGGGCCATTTTTAATGATTTTTATTAACCAAAAACCATTTGTTTTAAAACCTTCAAATGCATCATTTTTTTTGCGATTTATTTTGAGCTTAAAGGCCAATCCGCTGCTCAAAACAGCAAGCTTAATATATTGGAAATATTATACCCATCACCACCACATTCCATTTTTAGTTTTTGATTCATTAAATAATCCCGAACTTATAGGATACTTGAAAGATAAAGAATTCATTTTATCGGCAGGATTGCATGAAAAAGTAAATAGAAATCTCCTGAGAGCCTGCCCTAATGGTTTGATTAATTTTCATTATTCATTATTACCAAAATACCAAGGTCGTTTTCCTGTATTTTGGCAATGTGTTCAAGGTGATTTGGAATTTGGTTATACCTTTCATAAGATGAATGAACGATTGGATGCAGGCCCTATTTTACTTCAAAATAAAATAAGCATTTCAAAGGAAAGCTTGAATTCAGAAAATCCGGTTGCGGCCATATCAGATGAACTCACATTGCATGCTTCCAATCAAATTTATAAAATAGTCCGTGGGGTGAAGGAGTTTGATCTTGAAAACAAGTCCTCCAATTTATTTACAAAAAAGGACTTTATAGATTTCCATAAATTGAATATAGATCAAACTGGATTGGCCTGGCTTGAAAAATGTAAGGTTTCAAAAAGATTTATATTGCAGGATCGCTATTTAATTCATTTAAAACCAGCTGGTATTTCAAACGATTCAACAAATCAGATACGAATCCATGGTATGTCGCTTGTTATTAGTAAAGATTGCCGTAATTTTATCATTCAAAGCATCAATTATCTTCCTGCCTTTATTTATTATTTTCAAATAGCAAAAATTGTCCGAAACTCCTGATCAAAATACAAGTCCTCAACATGCTCTAAACCATCTTTTCAGATGGCAATTTGCCAGTTCGCTCTATATGAGCTTATTGCAATTGGCAAGCCTTGTGTTTTTAGGACAATTTCTAGGGTATAAGGAGATGGGGATTTATACCATATTTCAGATTGTATTCAGATTGGCTATGGCATTATTAGACCCGGGGATGTTTGTTTCTGTCATCCAAAAAACTGGATTTAATAGACAAATACTTAATAAATTGAAGAGTATACAGTATATCCTGTTGTGTATTTGTATCGGATTGCTTTTAGGATTTTATTTATGGGAGTACAATTATCTTATTTCCTACCCATATGTTGTAATAATCTCCTTGGTACTTTTTTCTACCATAGGAATTGGAAGTATGTATCCTTCTCTATTACAACATCATTTAAAGCAAAAACAAATTAGTTTATTTCTAATTCTATCTGGAACAATAGAATTTATTTGGATTATTCTTGCTATTTGGTATGTTGATCCAATTTTAGTATTTTGTATTGGCTTGTTTTTAAGATTTAGCATTTTTTATTCCCTTTCATGGCTATACTCCAAAATGTTAGTTTACAAGGAGCGAATTGATGAATCAGTTCAGGAACATGTTTCTTTTTCATCTTATCAGGTTTTAAATCAAGGGATCAGTTTTGTACAGGGTAATTTTGATACGGTCTTGGTTGGTTCTGTCTTTGGCTTGTTGGTTTTGGGGCCTTATAATATAGCTTCTGAATTTAGCTATCTTTTGTTTTCTAAAATCAATCCAATATTTAATAAAGCAATTTTTCCATTGTTGGCAAAATATCAGAAGGATGTTAAACACCGTCAGGAGATTATTAAAGAAAGTTTATTAAGTCATGCCCTGGTATGCATTACTATATATTTAATTGTCTATTCACATTTGTCTGATATCATTCCACTGCTATTTAAAGATCCTGAATACAGCATTTTGCAGTTTTCTAAATTCATTGTCATCATGGCAATGATTCGTTCGGTCAATAATATCGTTTTCAATCAATTATTAGCATTAGGAGAATCTTCAAGGCTTTTAAAGTGGAATATTGCTGTGCTAATCATAAATTATGTATTTATTGCTTTAGTTTATTGGACGCAAACAGATATATATAAGTTTTTATTGATTAATATATTTCTCAGCTTCTCAGTATTGGTTTATTCAATACACCGTCTATTAAGTTATTTTGAAGATGTGCACTTGTTTTATAAAGCACTGATAAAATATATGATCTATTTAACATGTTGTTGCATCGTATTATTTTTAATTCATATGATGAATCCAAAATTTATTAGTTCTTTGCTTTGTGGAGTTGCAGGCTTATTTAGTATCAATTTTATTTTTTATCGCGATAAAATATTTGAATTGTTCCGTTTGAAAATAATGTGATGTCAAAGGTGTTATTTATTTTTTCGAAGAACAATTCTTTTCAACAATGGAAATTAAAATCAACAGCTTTTAATACAAGCGTGTCAAAAGAGCTGAACCTTTTAATTGAAAAAAGTCATTGGGCTCTATATTATGATCATTTGAACCCGGTAAAGCCAATTAAAATGCAGGCACCTGATACCACTGCATTTATACTGGGTAATTTTTCTTTCCAGAAAAATACATTTATTGAGAGGAAAGAAGAAAAACACTGGCGAATGATAAGCTATCAAGAGCTACCTGATATAAAAACAGTATTCAATCAATTGAATGGAACATATTGTTGTTTTGATTTCAATGAAAATAACAACAAGGTTTCTATATACACCGATTATTTGGGATTTTTTCCCTTGTATTTATATCAGGATGAAGGACAAATTATTGTTTCCAGTGAAATTAAATTGATTAAGGAATTGACTGATGAAAAATTAAGTTGGAATCCTCAGGCAATACAGTCATATCTGGAAAATGGGCATTTAATTTCAAACCAATCCTGGTTTATCGAGATCGTCAGGATGCGTCCAGCCAGTATATATTCACTTGACTGCGAAACAAGACAATTAAATAGAAACTACTATTGGACCTGGTCGGAAGTATCGAAACTAAATAGGCCCATTGAGGAATTATTAGTTTCGTATAATGAATTATTTAAATCAGGAATATCACAGTTAGATCAAGAAGATTGTAATTCATTTGGGGTAAGTCTTAGTGGTGGATTGGACAGTCGGTTGATTGCATACATAGCTTCCAAAACTTGCAATCTTAGTTCATTTAGTTTTGGAAATAAATTAAATTATGAAATTCAAATAGCTCAAAAAGTTGCCAAGACTCTTGATATAAAACATGAATTTATACAGATAGGAATGTCTAATTGGTTAGAAAATCGATTGAGCGCCTTTTGGAAAGTGGATGGCTTGCTTCATTTAGGACATTTACACGAAGTACCTGTCCATAATTACATTGCAGCAAA
Organism: Saprospiraceae bacterium; assembly: GCA_016714025.1. Taxonomy (NCBI): domain Bacteria; kingdom Pseudomonadati; phylum Bacteroidota; class Saprospiria; order Saprospirales; family Saprospiraceae; species Saprospiraceae bacterium. Next base: position 862,127 of record JADJOB010000002.1, read on the forward strand.
CTATCCTGTTTATTATCATGGATTTTTTGGTGGTGGAATCTATGCGAATCGGAGTGAGGCAAATTTAGCAATGAAGCCTTCTTTGATACCAAAATATCTTAAATTAGGATCCAGCCCGGATGAAAGTGAAGATATCTTTTATTCTAAACACTGTATTGATTCGTATTTAATCGACCAAAAAATTCGCAATCAATCAGCGCATAGTATTTATTTGTTGTCTTCTCATTGTAAGTTAATCCTACCATTTTACAATATGAACTGGATGGTTTTAAATTATAGTATCGATGATTGCCTTCAATTGAACCATAAGTTTTATTTAAATTTTCTAAATAAATATCTACCTAAACAGTTGTTAGACATACCATGGCAACGCACTGGCATACCTCCTCATTTTATTTTTTTAAATTTATTGGCAAGTTCTTCCAGATTGCCATCCATAAGAGAAAAAGTAGCTCAATTTTTTGGCTCTTCAAAGCATTTTATCAATTATAATGAAATTGATCAGGAATTAAACCAATGGCTTTTGCATTTTAAGAGCGAAATTAGAGATTTGGGAATTAATAGAATTCCAGCTTCCAGGGAGATAAAATTCAGATTGCTGTCTCTGGTGCTAATTATTAAAATGATGAATAAGAATACGGCGCATGTCCTTTAAGGTATTGCATATATTGGATAGTTATTTGCCAGAAACTATGAATTGGATTGATTCTATTCTGCAAAGTACCGCATCAAATTGCGAACACCATATTGCCGCCCGATACCATATAAATGATTATAATCTGCAGTATCCGATGGTTCCAGGCAGCCTGGCAAGTAAGTATCCAATTCCAGTTTACAATAAAGTGCTCTGTTCATTCTTGGATATAAGTTCATCAAACCGTCTCCATCATTATGTAATCAGAGAATCCATTGATATCATTCATTTTCATTTTGCAAATACTGCTATCAGACAGATGCAATTAATTGAGAAATTAAAAATTCCAGTTTTGATTTCATTTTACGGATTTGATTATGAATTTCTGGTTAAGAATAAATCAGGAACTTTAGAGGCCTATCAACATTTGGCTCATTTAGGATGTCGATTTATAGTTGAAGGCAGGTATTCAAGAAATGTTTTGTTGGAATATGGAATTCCTCCGGGCCAAATCAGCATCTTGCATTTACTATTTTCAAGAAATGGAAATTTAAAACCTATTAACTGGCAATTGCCAATTCGATTGATACAAGCAGCTAGCTTTACAGAGAAGAAAAATCAATTGGCATTATTGGAAGCATTGCAGAATCGCCACGCGGGTCGATTTCAAATATTACTGATTGGGGAACCGGTTGATAAAAATTACTATGCTGAAATTAAAAAACAATTGGTAAAGAAAGGAAATCATTCGATTCGTATTATGGATAAAATGACTCCGGTTCGTTATTTACATCATTTAATGAAACACCATTTTGCAGTCAATTTAAGTAGGCGTTCTAAAAATTATGATACGGAAGGAGGATGTCCCATTTTTATTAAAGACAGTTTAAATTTAGCTAAACCGGTTATTAGCACCTTTCATTGTGATATTCCTGAATCAGTGGTCCATGGGTTTAATGGATATCTTACAGATGCAATGAACGTAAAATCAATAGAAGATACATTAGACAGGGTATTGCAGTTATCTCAAAAATCATATACTAATTTATGCGTTAATGCATTTCAATCGGTTAATGTAAATTCCTTAAATAATATAACAGGAGAAGAATTGAATAAAATTTATGCTGCTTGTTTATGAGGATAGTAATATTTAGTCACAATTACCCTCCCAAGAGAAATCCCCGATCGTTTCGAATACAGAATTTGGAGCAATCTGGTTTTTTTGGAAAGGACTATTTGATTATTTCAAATTCTAAAAGGCAGGCAAGTCAAAGCATACGTTTCAATGACAATTTATTCAATAAAAAGTGGAATGCCAATAAACTGAAATTTATTGCAAATTTAAAAAATTGGATTAGGTACAATCAATTTGGTAATTTTTTAAGTAAATGCATCATTCCGGATCGTTTTGTATTTATTCAAATTTATTATTTGGTATTGTATTTAGTTAAATATAGAAAGGCAGATGATTTAATCTATACGGTCTCAAATCCGTTTAGCAGTCATTTGATAGGTATTGTGCTTCAAAAATATTTTAAGCATGAATGGCATGCAGACATAGGAGATGTTTATTTTTCTGCTATCACTGCAAATTGGAGCATTCACAAGACAATCGAACGGAAAGTATTGGTATCAGCCAATCGAATTATTTTAAATTCTGAATCCATTAGGAATCACTTTATTAAAATTTATTCAATTGCTGAGAAAAAAACTCAAATTATACCCAATGGAGTTTCTATAAAATTTGAAAACAGCAGTCATATTCCCTCACCAATCCTTAGATTTAGTTATATTGGGAATACATATCATCCGGTTCGTCCTGCAATGCTTGAAGCTGATTTCATTTTAAGATATTTCAACTTACATCCAGATCGGGCTATGGTATTGCAATTATTTGGGAATCAGAGTCCGGAATTAATAAAATTAGCGGTTCGTAATCCACATCTGCTTAAAATCAGTACCTGTAATTCTGATTCGGATTTACTTGAAGCTTATTCTAAAACAGATATTCTAATTAATTTTGCTAATGTAAGTAATCCGGGATTGCCAAGCAAATTGGAAGAGTATGTCCAATGCGGAAGACCTGTACTTAATTTTATTTATTCAGAAAACGACGCAAGTTTTGAATATTTAAATTCGCAAAAAATGATGTGTTTGCATATAAATCTATCAATTCTGGATGAACATTCCTTTGAGAAAGTCGAACGTTTTATTTCAACGTATTATTAATTTAGGTTTACAGAGCGCAATCTCAAGCTGTTGCTTATTACAGATACCGAACTAAATGCCATTGCAGCTCCTGCTATCATTGGATTTAATAGAAATCCATTCACTGGATATAATATTCCGGCCGCAATAGGAATTCCTATAATATTATAAATAAAAGCCCAAAATAGATTTTGACGTATTGTTGTTAGCGTGTATTCAGATAATTTAATCGCTTGCGGAATTTTTCTTAAATCTGATGAAATAATTGTTATTGAGGAAACATCCATCGCAATATCACTCCCCTTTCCCATTGCAATGCTTACATCAGCAAGCGCCAGTGCTGTACTATCATTAATTCCATCACCTACCATTGCGACGACTTTACCTGATTCTTGTAATTTTCGGATGTATGCAGCTTTATTTTCTGGAAGCACTTCGGCTTCAAAATGTTTTATCCCTATTTCTCTGGCTATAATTTCTGCTGTTTTTTTAGTATCACCTGTCAACATATGCACTTCAATGTCTAATTTTTGTAATCCTTGAATCGCTTGTTTTGAACCAGGTTTAAGTTGATCACTTACAGAAAGTATAGCAAGGCAAGTTGTTTCATTTGCATACCAAATAATGGATTTGGCTTCTGATTCCCATTGATTAGACTTAAATATTAAGTGATCTGAGATTTGAATTCCTTTTTCATTTAGATAGTTTTTCGTTCCTATATAATACCAAATATTTTGAAATTGAGCGCGTACTCCTTTACCTGTTTCACTTACAAAGGATGCCATGGGTTTAGATTGTATTTCCGGGAAAAATTTAACAACTGCTTCTGCCAACGGATGTTCTGATTGTTTTTCTATGGAAACCAGTATTTCCTTATGTTCATTAGTTTCTTCTTGCCATTCGATTTGATCTATAGAAGGAATTCCTTCAGTGATTGTTCCCGTTTTATCCAATACCAAAACATCTATTTTCTTTGCTAACTCCAGACTTTCAGCGTCTTTAATAAGGATTCCTAGTTCTGCTGCTTTACCAATACCCGCCATTAATGCTGTAGGAGTTGCTAATCCTAAGGCACAAGGACAAGCAATAACCAAAACGGTTACAAAGGCGAGTAAGCCATGGCTTAATGCATTGCTTCCACCCAAGATCCACCAACTAATAAAACTCAAGAACGCAATGCCAATGACAATAAAAACAAAGACACTGGAAATTTTATCTACTAACTTTTGAACGGGTGCTTTACTTCCCTGGGCTTGTTGCACCATTTGAATGATTTGAGCGAGAATTGTATTCCCGGCCGTTTTTTCAGCAATGAAACGAACGCTTCCTTTTTGATTGATCGTACCTGCATAAACAGCATCCCCTATTTTTTTTTCTACCGGTATCGGTTCGCCACTCAGCATGCTTTCATCAACAAAGCTTGTTCCATGGATAATTTTTCCATCTAAAGCAATTTTTTCACCGGGTTTCACTAATACAATTTGACCTGCTTTTATCAATTGAACTGGCATATCCTTATGTTGATCGCCTTCAAGTATGACATGAACCGTTTTAGGGGCAAGACTCATTAATTTCTTGATAGCAAACGAAGCCTTTCCTTTTGCCCGTTCTTCCAATAATTTTCCTAATAATATAAAACTGATTACAACCGATGCGGCCTCAAAATATACATGTGCATGCAATCCTTGCTTATGCCAAAAGGAAGGGTACAGGGTATTAAATACACTAAACAAATAAGCTACACCTGTGCTCACTGCTACCAGTGTATCCATATTGGCAGATTGGTGTTTTGCCTGTTTCCAGGCATTGATAAAAAATTGTTTTCCAAAATAGGCAAGTACCGGTGTTGTTAAAATCCACATTATGTAATTTGCATACGGGATGTCCATAAAAAACATGGAAAATAAAAAAACAGGAATGGAAAGACATATAGAACCGATGGTTCTATATTTAAGTGAAATGTATTGACTTTCTTGTAGTACTTCAAGTTGGTCTTTGGCTTCCTCCGACTCATCTATAACTAATTCATATCCTATATAGTATAAGGTATCTTTTAATTTTTGTGAACTAATCAGACCGGGAATAAATTTTATATGGGCTAAATTATTCGCAAAATTGACTGATGCAGTCAAAACACCGGGTAGTTTTTCCAAAACGGATTGGATGTGAGCAGCACAAGCGCTGCAACTCATATTTCGAACAGGATAATCTTTAGTCAATACAGGTACCTTGTATCCAAGGGATTCAATGGTGTTTACCGCTAATTGGATGGCTTGTACAGGATTTTCAGTTTCAATTAAAACCCGTTTGTTATTCAGTTCAACTTTGTTGTTTTGAAGTCCTTCCACTTTTGACAAATTTGAATGAATGAGTAGCGAACAGTGTTCACTTTCCATTCCGTCAATGGGCAGATTTAATTGTTCTTTGATTACAGGCATTTCGATTCGTAATAATAGACAAAGTTCTAATAGAAATTCTATAACTGATTATACTATTTTGGTAAAGCTTAATAAAATTTTGAGTAGATGATCTATCCGACCTGATCCAAAGACAGTCTTTTATCAATTCCTAGATTTTTGAAATGACTGGATGTCAATCCGGTAATTTTTTTTAATTGACTAGATAAATGCGCTTCACACCTGTATTGAAGCTTAGTTGCAACTTCACTTAAACTTAATTCATTCTAAATTTTGAGTTCTTTGGCTTTCTCTATTCTTTGAAAAATTAAATAGTTCTCAATGAAAATTCCTTCAACTGATGAAAATAAATACCAGATTCCCTGGGGAAAAAGGTTTATACAATCCGTATTGTATGCAGTTCTTTAGTTTAATTATCTTCGGTAACTATGACCATAACCATCAGAAATCCAATCATACAACATTAATTGTTGATCTTCTATCCAAATGCTTTGCTGAATTCAATTCATTAATGCAAGGGTATTGCTAAAATAGACCTCATTCGGTGTTTTATAGTTAAACATTTTCAAGGGTCTGTTATTGAGTAAATGTTCAACTTTGTTTATCTGACTTTCAGATACTTCATCAAAATTAGTTCTTTTCGGAAAAAATCTTCTTAATTGTCCAATTCTATTTTCGACACTTCCCTTTTCTTGAGAACTATAGGGATTTGTAAAATAAACATCAATATTTAATTGATGATGATTAGCAAATGCGAGATCATTATCTGTTGTTATACTGCGTATTGGTTTTTCAGTTCTGTTAAGTATTGATTTTATTTTAGAATTTATGTATTTAGCATTTTTGTGCTCAATTTTTTTCAACCATGTTTTACGAGATTTTCTATCTTGTATTATTAAAATACCAGGTTTACGATTTTTTCCTAAAACTATATCCATTTCTGCATGCCCAAATCGCTTTCTTAAATTAATATGATCTGGCCTTTGGCTGATTGGTATTCTATTTAAAATTCGAGCTCTGTTTTCGTATACATTTCCTCGTTTACGCCTTCTGCCGTAGTGCTTGAGGAATTTATGCAAAGTTTTATATGCCTTACCAGATCTTTTGTTTCCATGTTTTGATGTCCAGATAAACTTATAAATAGTTTCGTGGCTTACCATCTCAACTTTTTCCAACTTAGCTCTGCCGCTTATTAATTCTGGAGATAACCTATCATGTACAATCAGTTTTTTGATTTTGCACTTAAGCTCGTCTGTGAGTTTGATTGCCTTTGGTTTATTTTTATGCCTCTGAACTGTTTTTCTTTGTGCCGATTCAGCACAATAATGTCCTGATCCTCTTCCCCTTTTAGCAATATTGCGGTTAAACTCTCTACTAATGGTCGATGCAGATCGATTCAATAATTGAGCTATATCTTTTTGAGAATGACCAGTTTCTAACAAAGCCTTAATTTTTAATCTTTCTTCAAAACTCATTTGAGAAAATGTCCTAACTTTACACATACGGAAATATTGAAAGGGAGCAAAACTTTTGATTCGACACCATAAAGTTCTTGCTTCCTTTTAATTTTTACAATATTTCCTTGCATTTATGACTTGAACTTAGATTTGATTTGGAATTCCATTTGAAAATTCAAGATAATAACAACACTTCCATGCAGTACTATCTGTATTAATTTTTAATTCGTAGGTAGTTGAAAATTGTAACTTGTCATCTTGATACTCCTTTATTGTATTTGAACTGATATAAAGCGTTTTAGTATAGTTTTCAGATTGTGGTGTCAGGGTCCATCCTCCAATTCCACCAACAGATTTTTCCCAGTTCCATACACCCAGTATTTGTTCTGCTAAGTCAATGTTATTTTCATTCTGACATGAATTTAATGACAACAAGAATATGCATGCTACATAGTTTAAGTATATTTTCATTAGATAGAAACGTATTACTTAGTTATGAAATTGCATATATATGTAAGTTTGAAATTTATACTGAAATTTAATTATTAAACATCAACCGTTTAATTTTAAGAATAAAATGGAATTAATGGAAAGCAGCATCCAGCAAACAAGTCCTCGAAATTAACTGTAAATTATTGCTTAAAAAATTTATAAATTTTTATGTTTTCCTGCTGTTCCGTTCTAATAAAGTAAACTCCGGAAGCCAAATGTTCAAGCTGATTCAGTGATTTTGCAACAAGATGACCTTGCAAATCGTAAATACTTGCTTTTGTTTCTTGTTGAATCAATTGTTGGGGCGTGTAATTTTCCAGTGGACCAGAATTGAGTTGGAGTTCTCCTTCTGGGTTCCAGGCTTTTTTATATTGATGACAACTTTTCCAATAGCGACCTCTCCAAATACAATCTCCTTTGCGAACCTCAACAGTAAGCGTATTGAAATAAGTACCCATCATCATTACATATGCACCGGAAGAACCCGTTGACCAACGTATTTGATATTGGCTGGGATCAATAAGCTGTCCATTGGTTTCAAATAATCCAACAATAAACATGCAGGAACTACTGCACACGGATTGACAAATGATATCCGGATAGACTAGTTGATGTTCAACATCATAATCATCTTCACACGAAGAGAGAATAAATTCCAATTCCTCACATGGACCGCTGCATTCTATATCAAGCGTATCATAAACACTGCGCTTACAGATATCTGCAAATTCAATGGTTTTAGGTAATCCACTTTTCCAGGAATATATTTTGGACGTTAAACTATATACATCTTTTTTAAATAGTAAAATTGGATTTTGATTTATGATTGTGTACTCCGGATGATTTGCACTTGCAGTGATTTGCCAAAACAATTCATGATTTCTGTTTTTTGGCTGAATTATTTGTTTAAAGGCGTTTAAAGCAGTTACTTCAACCATTCCATTTGGCAAACATTTTTGAATGGTAGTAATGCCGCATGAATCCAAAGTGCAATTTGTCACATTTACATCGATTGTATCGGTGTGCTCACACAACGCATCTTCATAATGTACAAAATATTTTGTAGATTGATTGGGACTTGCTTTTGGATTTGGGCAAGTAACACAACTTAATCCATTAGAAGGAGACCAGGTATAATTGATTGCCGGGTTGAACGATTTAATTAATTCAATGCTATCTCCTCTACAAATGAGATGGTTCTGTGCAATCAATTCCGGTTTTATAGTTTGAATTTTAATCGATTTAAAAATCGTATCGTAACAAGATTCTTTGGAATGGATTACCAACCTGACTTTAGCAATTCCTGAATCTGGCAAAGAGAAAATAGGATTTTTAGTATTTGATTGCAATTGATTGGCATTGAAAAACACCGTCCATTGCCAAAAGTCAATGGTAGAAAACTGATCGGTCGATTCATCAATTAATTGCAACTCAACCGGATTTTTGCAGGTATTGATGGAATACTTAAAAGCAGCTTCTGGAACGGAATTACACAAACGGACATTAATTTGAAAATCACGCCTCAATACAGAAAGTAATTTACCATTTCGATATTCTTCTACGCAATATGCAACGAGGTATTGTGCAATGATTGGAACTGCAAATCCACGCATAATTCCTGTTTTGGAATCTATATGCAAGGCGGGCGACCCACCAATCATATCATTCAAAGTATAATTTTGACTGAAAAGCACAGGATCGTAAGGTGGTTTTGAAGGAAAAGTATCTCTTGGCTTTTGAGGAGTGGCGCCTGAGTTGGGATTGCATAAGGCATACACCAGAGAATCCCCTTCTGCATCTTTAGCAGCTAAATGAAATTCTATGGGCTGATTGCCACAGATATAAATTGGAGGATACGGACTTAATACCGGACTCGAATTACACGATAATAAAGCAGATTCTGTAATATGGGCCGTATAAGTTGCTCCGGTATTTTCAGGATCGACAATGTTAAGGATGGTTTTATTTCTGCAACATCGTTGATAAGCCAGAATATATCCTCCAGCTAAGAAGGGCAATTCCAGCGTGTCTTTGTAAGTAGTGGTATGGACGCAAACATCTCCACCGACGATTCCACAATTTTTAAATGCAACTTCATTTAATGTATCATCGGCTCTGTAAAGCATATCCAGACGACCATTGTTTGCTACATTTATTTGTCGAATTCCCTTGGAATCAAAGACACCCAAATAAGCAGGATCATCAAAGGGCGGTTGGCCGTTGATACAGTCTCGTCTCACGGTCATGGTAATTTCATATTGATTATTACCCAAACAGCGATAACTGATATCACCTCCAATAATATGAGTTGCTCTCAAATGATCGCTAATACCTAAAAAAATTAAAATCAGGATCATTGAGAGCAAATTTTGAGGGAGTCTGTGGATAAGCATTCTATAATAATTTGATTAAGAGCCTATAAAGTTAAACGAACTAAATGAAGATTTGTGAAATTGCAACGGGAAAAATATAGATCCTTTTCCTATGAGTATAGTTGTCTGTAGTTTTTTATATTTTATATGATCTTCACCGAGTAATTGGATTAGAATTTGTAACTTAGAGCATAATCCAAATTATGAAGATTTTAAGCATAGGATGTATATTCTGGTTTTTGTTAAATGGGTTGCAAGGGCAAGGGATCATCGTAGATCACAATTCTGTTGAATTATTTGACAGCATTCCACAACAATATAAAGACGCTGCAGCCCAATTGCATATGATTTTTATGGATCGTTCGGTTGGAGGAAATATCGACGAATATTTAAATTGTCTCGCATCATCCTGGAGTAGTGCCCGAAGTTTTTGTAAAAAATACGATCACAGAGATTCAAATTATGCAGTCTCACCTAAAGAGGTATTTTGGAATGGAATCTGGGATCGAAGCCATTGGCGTTATGAATATTGGCCTACTGCCTGTTCGGAAGATGTCCAGTGTTTTATTGATTTTATGCAAACCCGAATGGATTCTTTTGATGTAATGGGATGTCAGTTTAGTTATTTGGCTGTTACGCCAGGTTCAAAAATTGCGGATCCGGTCAATGGATTTTTTGGAAGTAAAATATCCAGAAACCATGCAAGCGTTTATTCCAAATTTGCAACGGATAATCCAAACAAAAAAATTATTTGGTGGACCAGTTCCCTTGCACGCGGGATCGGCAGTGTAGAATCTGAAGCGTTTAACGATCAAATGCGTAGCTATACCCAACAAAATCAACTGATACTTTTTGATGTAGCGGATATCCTGTCCCATAATCCGGATGGCATTCCTTGTTATGACAATCGGGATGGCATAGCCTATCAGACCGAAAATAATCCAGACGATGGTTTAAATATACCGGCCATTTGTCCTCAGTATACAACCGAAACCGAAGGGGGACATCTAGGATCCATATCGGCAGGCGGAATTCGAGTTGCAAAAGCGTTTTGGGTTTTGATGGCTCAAATTGCTGGCTGGCAAAGAATCACCAGCAAAGCAGAAGAATTTAATAATATTAAGATAAACTATTTTCCTGTGCCAAGCCGGGATGAATTGATATTTAATATTAAGGGGTTGAATTCAAACAGTCTTTTGGAATTTTCCATAATTGATTTAAATGGAAACTTGTTAAAGTTTCAAACAGAAAATTACTATGTAAATTCAAAGCCCCATGAATTGTTAAGCATCCCATTACAGGATCTGGAGAATGGCATGTACATTTTTAAAGTGAGAATTGGTAATTTTTACAAATCCATGAAGATTGTTGTGCTTCATTAATTCGTTTGTTTAGTATGCGTATTAAATTTGTTTTTCTGTTTTTAATTCCTTTTGGTTTAAAATCACAAGCCATCTTAAATTATTTTAATGCGCAGGTGTTAAATGGCCAGGTAATTTTAAATTGGGAAATTCAAACTGGCAATACCTGTGATGGAATTGAAATTCAACATAGCACGGACAGCATTTCATATTATAAAATTGGAGAAATAAAGGGAGTTTGTGGCAGTAAAACAGAAAACATTGCATATCAATTTTCGCACACAGCGCCTCAAAAAAACAGTAAAAATTATTACAGATTGCAACTGGGGGGATCTGCATTTTCTGAATTGGAAACTGTAGAGGTATTAGATTTTAAAAATGGATATCTCATAAGACCCAATCCAACACATGACAAGCTTCAACTTAAATTTGATCGTGATTTGGGAAGTTTTCAAATTCGAATTATTGATTTGCAGGGACATGCGGTTGTAAATACCCAAGGAATGGGATCCGGTATTTATTTAGATGCCAGTGATTGGAGTCCCGGGGTCTATGTATTTATGATACAATCAAAAGATATAGTAATGATTAAAGGGCGTTTAGTCAAATTATAAAATTTACTTCGGATCCTAAAGCATACTAACCAATTTTAGTACTTTGACGAGCCAACAGCTTCCAGCGTTTATGAGATTTAATCCATACCTGGCAAACATGTAAATTCAAGCGGATGGCTTTACCTTGTAAAATAACTTCATGAACAGCCTGAAAGCGGACAATAGCAAATTTTTTTGAAACCTGGCAGTGCATGCTATCAGGTATGATATGCTCATATATTAAATAGTTTGAAAGTAAATGATTTAATACTTCTTGTTTTGTTTCAACCCAACCATTGGAATGACCATATGATAGCCCGGGATGCAAGAGTTCTTCAAGTTGCATCGAATCTTTTTGAATTAAGGCATTATGCAAAGATTTGGCAGCTGAAATGATCGGCAGCGATTGCTGTGCACTTGCGTTAAGGCAACAGAGCACCAGGAAGTATTTAAACATATAATTTATTTTTAAATGTAAAACTACACAAAGGACTAAAATTTTCAATTTTTTATGGATATCAGGGGAAGAATAAATTATTTCATTGTTAATTTTTTGTATCTTGCCTATTCCATTTAAGATATATTATCATTAGTTGAAATATGATTTTTGGAGTCAATTTAATATTCTAATCAAACAATAATTTTAAAGAAATGAAAAGCGCAATTTTATTTTTAATTTTAAGTATATTTTCACTTAGGTGTTTTTGTCAAATTAAAGACCTTGAACTAAATTCTAAAGAGCAAGAACCCAGAACAAAAAATGAATTTGATAAAGCTAAGTTAGCGCGAATCAGTTTCCAAAAATTGGATTTAAATTATAAGACACTGGAATCAGATGCTACAGGATTTCCTAAGAGATTTTCCTGCAAATTAATAAGTACAATCGACGCAAAGCAAAGAACGAACTTTTGGGAACAAAATTTAGTGGATTTGCTTGGCTTGCGGTATGAAACAGGAGTTAGCTATCAGAAAATTTCAGAGGATATAGATAAAGGGGGAATATGGCATGCCAAGTTTGATCAGTTTTACAATGGAATCCTTGTTTTAGGAGGGCAATATTTTATACATGAATATACAGACCGTCAGATTCTGGGTCATGGAAATGTATTAATGCCTGAATCAAGAATCAATGCAAGGATTGATTCATCTCAAATTCAAAATTTTGTTGAAAATTATTTTAAAAATAAAAACCATTTGAATGAACTGATTCACGCATCAAATTTTCAACTGGCATATTGGTTTAATACCAGCGAACAAAAATGGTTTCTGATATACAAAACAACTGTTCGTTGTAATTCATATGAAAACTGGATGGTATATCTGGATGCAAGCACGGGCCAAATTTTGAAATCTACAAAAACCCAGTGTAGTTTTCATATTGAAGATGCCCACGGTGTATGCGATCGTAAAGTTTGTAGTGATGAAATTAAAAATGGAAGCAATTCACCCAATTCAGAAATTGCCGGAGGAGAGACAACCCTGGCAAAAGATTTGAATGGAGTGGACCGTACCATCAATGTTTGGCGTGAAGGAGCAGATGTTTATCTGATTGATGCTTCAAAACCAATGTTTAAAGCCGGTCAATTCCAATTAGCTAATCCTATAGGAGCTATTTGGACGCTGGATGCTAAAAATTCATTCAATCCTATTCCCGGAAAAGATCAGATCAGTTCGAAGACAAATAATTTTACAACGGTGTCCGTTTCCGCACATTACAATGCAGGCCAGGTGTATGATTACTTTTACAATACACACGGGAGAAATTCTATAGACGGAAAAGGAACAACCATTTCTTCTTATGTAAACTTTGGAACCAATTATGTTGGAGCATTTTGGGCCAATGGAGCGATTCATTACGGGAATGGAAATGTTTCCAAAGGATATTTACCTTTTGCTAAAGGAATTGATATCAGTGCACACGAAATTTCTCATGGCATCATTGATGCAACTTCCGGTTTGGAATACGATGCAGAAACTGGTGCAATCAACGAATCGTTTGCAGATATTTTTGGAGTGCTGGTCGATCGAACAAATTGGACACTTGGAGAGGATATCATTGTTCCGGGACATCCAATACGCCCAACAGGTGTGGAGCGAAACATGGCAGATCCCAACCAGGGATTGCCTAAAGACAGTTTTCGAATTGGTTGGCAACCGAAACATGTGAATCAACAATATCATGGTTTAGAAGATGGTGGGGGTGTGCATTGGAATAGCGGAATTCCTAATCATGCATTTTATTTATTTGTTCAGGGTTTAATCGCAACTGCAGGAAGTGAAGAAACTGCAAAGCAATGGGCTGAACAAATTTATTATCATGCACTGAATTTTTATCTCACAAGACAAGCCGACTTTAAGGATCTACGAGCAGCCATAGAACAATCCAGTAAGGATTTATACGCAAATAACACAAATGTTTTAAATGCAGCCATGACAGCATTTGATCAAGTGGGAATTACAAGCAGCAATAATCCGGGAGGTGGTTTGTTTGATTTTAGTGAAAATGATTTACCTGTAAATCCAGGGACAGAGTTTGTAGTATGTACCCGTTTTAATGTAAATGCTAACCGGAATGAAGGAGTTTTTATCAGAGACATGACTACACAATCCTTCCAGCAGTTGAGTAACTTAAATATTGTGAGCAAACCTTCTGTTACAGACGATGGAAATGACATTTATTTTGTTGCGACTGATTTAAAAGTATATAGATTGCATTACAATCCAAGCACATTTACCTATGATCAAAGTTTGTTAATTGACAATCCAATTTACCGAAACGTCAGTGTATCTAAAGACGGACGATTTATTGCACTGCTTGAACTTCCAACTCAGAATAATAATAAGCTAAGGGTTAAAGATTTGCTTACTCAGGATGAGCAGGTGTTTAGTTTGACCAATACTGATTTGCAGGTGGGATTGCAAAGTTCCACGGTCACTCAAATTGGTTCGATGGATTTTGATCCAAGCGGACAGTATATTATGTATGACTGTTTTAGTACCAATGTTATTGTTGGAGGCAATTCATTTCAACAGTGGGATATTGGTGTCCTTCGTTTTTGGGATGCTCTTGGAGATCAATTTGGAGACGGCGCGATTGAAAAATTATTTCGAGCTCCTTTAGCAGACATCAATCAGGATGTGGTATATCAATTTAGAAATCCGGTATTTTCAAAAAATTCACCGTATGTACTGGCTTTTGATTTCTATTTTGCAAGTTTTGCTAATCAAACGTATGCCGGAAGTTTTGGAATTGTAGGCACTAATATTGAAAAAGGAGAATTAAAATATATTCAACAACAACGAGTCGGATTGGCTTATCCAAATTATTCTATGGAAGATGACAGTTTGAGTTTTGATGATGGGTTTCAAACCCCTACGCGACCTACTCGAATTCATACAGTCGGCCTGGCTGCTTCAAAAATAGATTCGAATGGAACATCAAATCGTTTTCTCAATGGCTATCGTTGGGCGAGTCGATTTGGTAATGGGAAAAGAAAATTAATAAATTATTTTCCACTTGCTGTTGCCGATCATTTTGTAACAGACGAAGATCAGCAACTTACTGCAACGGTTGTAACCAATGATCGCCCCAGCATTGATGGCTCGAATAATTGGAAATTGAAAGGAGCCAATGGAGGTGCTTTAAAAGGAACTGTTACCATGATGTCAGACGGTCAATTTGTTTATAAACCCGATCCCAATTATTTTGGATCTGACCAGTTCAATTATGTAATGTGTGATGTTGATTCTGATTGTTCGGAAGCAACTGTTTTGATTGACATAAATTCAGTAAACGACATTCCGGTCGCTGTTTTTGATAATTTTATAACAAATGAAGATCAGAATTTAAATGGAGATGTAGCAACCAACGATCAACCATGCATAGATGGCGGAAATCAATGGAAATTAAAAGGAACCAATGGCGGCGCATTGAGAGGAGTTGTCAGTATGGATGTTGATGGTAAATTTAATTACAAGCCTGACGCAGATTTTCACGGTCAGGATGAATTTACTTATACATTGTGTGATGTAGATTCGGATTGTTCTGAGGCCATTGTTAAAATAGAAATTAATTCTACTAACGATATTCCAACTGCAATTACTGATAATTTTATGTTGGATGAAGATCAGGAATTGAATGCTGATGTTGCTTTAAATGATCAACCAAGTCCGGATGGAGGAAATCAATGGAAATTAAAAGGTTCCAACGGGGGTGCTTTAAAAGCAATTGTAACCATGAGTATAGATGGTAAGTTTAATTTCAAACCTATTTCAAATTATTATGGAATGGATGAATTCACTTATGAATTGTGTGATGCAAATTCTGATTGTGCTCAAACTACAGTAAAAGTAATTATTAATTCAGTTAATGATATTCCTTTAGCTAAGGAAGATAATTTTACAACAGATGAAGATCAATTAGTTTCAGGAACTGTTGCTACCAATGATGAATTAAGCCCCGATGGTTCAAATAACTGGAAATTAAAGGGTGCGAATGGCGGTGCTTTAAAGGGAGTTGTAAGCATGAATTCCGATGGCCAGTTTAGTTACAAACCTGATGCAAATTATTTTGGAACAGACCAATTTGTATATGAATTGTGTGATGGAGAACCCGATTGCGCAGAGGCTTTGGTAAATATTACCATTAATTCAATTAACGATTTACCGATTGCAATTAATGACCAATATAGTACCAAACAGAATCAAATGGTAGTTGGAGATGTTTCTCTCAATGATGTGGCGAGTGGTGACGGTGGCAATTTGTGGTTGTTGGTTGGTGCTAATGGAGGTGCTGCCAATGGAACCGTTAGTTTAGATCCTTTGGGTACGTTTAGTTACCAACCTAAATTGGATTTTGTTGGATCGGATGTGTTTCAATACAGAATGTGTGATACAGATCCGGATTGTGTAACGGCAACTGTAAATATTACCGTTGAACCAACAGTAGGAACCTATGAGAAGGTAGATCCTTTGGTGATAAGCATAAGTCCAAATCCTTTTCAAAATAGACTCTTGATTAAAATAGATTCAAAATCGAGTGGTACTGGTTTGTTAGCCTTTTTTAATATTCTTGGAAAATGTATAGAAGAACAACATGTAGCGATTAATTCAGGGCAGCAGTTGATAAATTTAAATACAAGTGAGTTAAAAGATGGTATTTATATGTTAAGAATACAAATCGAAAATCATAGTCAGCTTTTTAAGTTAATTAAGAGATAGAATTTTTATGAATTTGGTCAAGCAATTAACTTATATAATTGTATTGATTCCTTTTTTGGTAACTGGTCAAAGCAATGATTCCATTGCTATCAAAGAAATAGACAGTTTACTCGAATTGTCATTGGATTTTGCAGAAAATCAAGAGTTTGAAAAGGCTTTTGAAATGAATTCTTATGCGGAGAAAATTGCAATAACAAAAAATGGATTAGAATCCGTTTCGCGTGCTAATTGTTATTTGAACAAAGGAAAGATACATTTTTTAAAAATTGAATTCACCGAAGCTGAAAAATATTTTTATGAATCTAGTCTAATTTATAAAAAGTTGCTGGGCAAAGAGCATTTAGCTTATGCTAAAAGTCTAGTAAACCTTGGAATTCTGTATTCAGATTTAGATAAATATGAACAAGCAGAATCGCTTTTTCTTGAGGTAAAAGAAATTTATCAAAAAACCATTGGAACTGAACACATAAAATATGCAGGCAATCTCAACAATTTGGGCTTATTGTATGAAAAATTCGGTAGGTACGACTTAGCAGAGCCAAACTTTGTAAGAGCTAAAGCTATTGTTGAAAAAGTTTTAGGTAAAAATCATTCGTTTTATGCTGCAAGTTTAATAAGTCTCGCAAGTTTATACGGTAAGATGGGGAAATATGAACAAGCAGAACCTCTTTATTTAGAGGCAAAAAGAATTGATGAAGAAACTTTAGGAAAGGAGAATCCAAATTACGCAATTACGCTTATTAATCTTGGTATTTTATATAAAAATATGGGTAATTTTGAAAAAGCTGAACAGTTTTTTTTAGATGCCATTTATATTGATGAGAAAACCATAGGAAAGAACCATCCAGATTACGCCACTAACTTGATAGTTCTTGCGAATTTATATTATAGTATTGGTAAATATGAAAAAGCTGAAAGTATTTATATCGCTTCTCTGCAGATTGTGCAAAATGCCTATGGTAAGGATCATGCTCTATATGCTACTATACTTCACAATCTGGCCGGAGTGTATGCCGAATTGAAAAATTTTGAAAAATCAGAACCCCTTTATATAGAATCAAAATCTATACGGGAAAAAGTATTGGGCAAACAACATCCAGATTACGCGATGAGTCTACATAATTTGGCTTTTTTGTATTTTGATATGTTGGAATATGATAAAGCGGAGCCACTTTACCTTGAATCTAAAGCGATTCTAGAGGAAGTTGTTGGAAATAATCATCCCGATTATGCTTGGAATTTATTTAACCTGGCTAATTTATATTTTGAGCAAAAAAAATACGATAAAGCAGAGGCACTTTATGAAGAAGCATTTAATAGAAAACGTAAGTTAATTTTATTGGGATATCACCATCTGTCGGAGCTAGAAATGCAAAAGTATTTGTTAAATTTCAAAGAAGAATTAGATATAATTTCTTCCTACGCGCAGCGATTGACCCATTCTTCACGCCTAGCTGAAATTTGTTATGATAATGCGCTTTTTTTTAAGGGGTTCTTGCTCAATGCTGCTTTAACTATAAAGTATAAAATTGAGTCAGATACGATAGCTAAAAAGGTTTATGACGTAAAAATAGCATTGAGTCAACAGCTGGCACAAGAATATTCTAAACCAATTTCAGATCAAAAAGCAATAATTGAAATAGAAGAAAAATTAAATAAAATTGAAAAGGAACTTGCATACACTATAAAGAATTATTATGACATAATCAAACAGGTTAATTTAGAAGAGATTAAGCAAAAACTAAATATCGGTGAAGCAGCAATCGAATTTATTCGTTATCGATATTGCAACAAAATAAAGACAGATAGCTTTATGTATGCCGCGTTACTTGTCGGACCCGGGGCGTTTCAACCCAAAATTATTCCTTTGTTTGAAGAGAAAGAATTTGATTCAATTTTAAATGTTAGTTTGGAAAGAAGAGCAGATTATGTTGCAAGTTTATATGGACCAAATGATCGTGGAGCCATTCAAGTAAAAACGCAAAAAAAATCATTATATCAATTGATATGGAAGCCAATTGAAGCAGATTTAAAAGATGTAAAAACTATTTATTATTCACCTGCTGGTTTGTTAAATCGCATTAATTTAAGTGCAATTCCGGTGGAAAGTTCAAGTAAAATTGGTACTGTAACATTAGCAGACAAGTATCAATTAATTGAGTTGATAAGCACCCGACAATTGGCTGTTGCCAATCAATTGAAAATAGTCAATAATGATATAACCATTTTTGGAGGGATAGAATTTGAACCGGATACTAATTTATTTATTTCACAGTCTAATTTAGCTTCTAGATCAACTCAAGAATTATCATTTTCAATGATTGATTCAACATTAAAAGGGGGTATGTGGGATTATTTACCATGGTCAGAATGGGAAGCAAATTCAATTCATAAATTCTTAATGGATTTTGGATTTAATACAAGGCTATTCAGTGGATTTGAAGGGACTGAAGATTCTTTTAAGAAGATAGGAAGAGCAGGCAATCCTTCACCAAGAGTAATACACATTGCAACGCATGGATACTTCTTTCAAGACCTCAAAGCTAATGGTCAGCATTCAGGAGTCAGCAGTCAGTCAGAAATTGTCTTTAAAATGAGTGATCATCCCATGTTGCGATCCGGACTGATCATGGCCGGTGGCAATGCAGCCTGGAAAGGAAAGCAAACATTGGAAGGAAGAGAAGATGGAATTCTCACAGCGTATGAAATATCACAGATGAATTTGTCGAATACAGAGTTAGTCGTATTGTCAGCATGCGAAACAGGACTTGGAGACATACAGGGAAACGAAGGTGTTTACGGATTGCAACGCGCATTCAAAATCGCGGGAGCAAAATATCTGATCATGAGTTTGTGGCAAGTACCAGATAAACAAACATCACTGTTAATGACATCTTTTTATAAAAAGTGGTTGGAGAATAAGATGCCAATTCCGGATGCGTTTCATGCTGCACAAAAAGAAATGCGCGACATTGGATTGGATCCATATCAATGGGCTGGGTTCGTTTTGGTGGAATAATCTTTTACATTATCATATATCAGAACTGAGTTTTGTTTTCAATCGGGATGCTTGTTAAATTTACATTAATTTGGACGGTTGATTTTTTTAATATTATATATCCAGGAATAATTTATTAATTAGTTAAATATTAGTAATGATTTATTTAAAAGTCTTATGCTTTATTCTCTTTTCCAATTTATTAATTTCTCAAAGTGGCATAGATTCAACTGAATTAAAAAGCCTGGATAGTTTATTAAATGTTTCAAAAAATTTACGTTCTAAAGGTGAGTTAAATCAGTCCTTGGAAATAACTTTAAAAGTTGAGAAACTGGCTTTGGAAAAGTATGGTAGAATTTCTGAAATTTATGCAAATTGTTGTATTAATCATGGAAAATGGTGTATTGCAAAAAGCCAACATCAAGAAGCAGAGAGTTGGTATTTTGAAGCGATTGATATTTTTAAAACATTATATGGAGAGGAACATAATCAATATGGCAAAGCGCTTAATAACTTAGGAGTTCTCTATTATTTAATGGGTAAATTTGATAAATGCGAACCAATTTATTTAAAAGTTCAACAAATTCAGCGCAAGGCTGTGGGAATCAATCATGTTGATTACGGAGTTGCATTAAATAATTTGGCTTTATTTTATAAAGAAATTGGCCGGATCGATAAAGCTGAACCATACTTCCTTGAGTCTTATCAGGTTTTCAAAAATGTTCTGGGCGTTAAACATCCGCAATACGCAAGCAGCATAACAAATTTAGCTGTCTTCTATTTTAATTTAGGAAATCTTCAAAAAGCTGAATCATATTATTTGGAAG
The DNA here is from genome assembly GCA_016714025.1 of Saprospiraceae bacterium. Classification (NCBI taxonomy): domain Bacteria; kingdom Pseudomonadati; phylum Bacteroidota; class Saprospiria; order Saprospirales; family Saprospiraceae; species Saprospiraceae bacterium. Next base: position 882,706 of record JADJOB010000002.1, read on the forward strand.
CTAAGGAAGTTCGAGAAAAAGTACTTGGTAAGATGCACCCGGATTATGGTGAAAGTTTAAATAATCTGGCAAGCTTGTATATGGATTTAGGCAATTATTCTAAATCAGAAGCGTATTATCTGGAGTCTAATCAAATATTTGAGAAAATTGTTGGAAAGAATCATCCGCAATACGCACAAAGCTTATATAATTTGGCATACTTGTATAATAAAATGAAAAGGAGCAAAGAGGCTTTGGCGCTTTTATTAGAGGCAAAAATGATCATTTCAAGAGAACTTAATCTTAATCATCCTGATTATATAACTTGTATTTCCTTGCTTGCAAATTCTTATAAATTATTGAAACAATTTGATTTGGCAGAAGAATTATTTTTAGAAGCAAAGGTAAAACAGCAAGCACTTACGGGGATAAATAGCCTGGGTTATACAAGAAATATATTGGGGCTTGCTAAGTTTTATATTGACACAGATCGGGATACTTTGGCACTCGAACTGTTGAATCAGGCATATGACATCTTAACGCAATTTTTTGGTCAAGAGCAATCAGAATATTCTTTATGTGTTAATTATCTCGCGATTGCCTATGAAAAATTGCAGAATTTCAAATTGGCAACTAATTTTTTTGAGGAGCGATTGAAATTAAACCAAATCAAGCTTCATCAATCCATTCAGTATTTGTCAGTACATGAATTAAATAAGTATTCTGAGTTGTTTAGTGAATTTAATAGCACTTTATTTTCAGTGAATTATCGAAGATATCAAAATCCAGGGAGTTTAAAAAATCTAAGCAGTGCCAGTCTGAATTCTATTTTGTTTCATAAAGGATTTGTTTTAATGGCGGCAAATCGTTTAAACGCTATGTCAGGTCAGTCTCCTGAAACAAAGGAAATGTATGCAACGATCCAATCAAATAGACGTAGATTGAATAAGGAGTATTTAAAAAAACTTAAAGAGAGAAACAATAATTTAATTGCAGAATTGGAAGAAAATTCAAACAGCCTTGAAAAAAATCTGGCATTGAAAATAGCTGGGTATGATGATGTTAGCAAACAACTAAGTTGGGTCGATTTAAAAAAGAAGTTAAGAAAGGAAGAAGCACTTATTGAGTTTGTTAGTTTCAATTTGGATTTTCCGGTTAAAACAGATAGCATCATGTATGTAGCATTGATATTGAGACCTCAGGATTCGGTACCAATCTATATTCCATTATTTGAAGAGAAGGAATTGACTACTGCCATTTCCCAGTCTCAGGGAGTATCCCCATCAGAATTATATACTAATAGGGGTGTGAAACCAATAAATAGACAGAATTATTCAAATATTTATAATATCATTTGGAAACCTTTGGAACCATATTTGGAAAACTATACTAAAATTTATATGGCAGCTTCTGGTATTTTGCATAGGTTAAATTTAAATGCCGTTGAAATATCGAATGGTGTAATTCTTTCAGATAAGTATAATCTTGTACAATTAGGAAGTACCAGACAAATCAATACAAGGGTAGAAGATAAAAAAGCTATAAAAGATGCCTTATTAATTGGAGGCATTGATTATAACTTCATTAATGCAGTACAAGAGCCGAAGCTTGAGTTTAGTTCAACAGCTGTTAATAATTCTTATTCACCTCAAAATAATCATTTAGTTCATGCATGGAATTATTTACCAGGAACAGAAAGCGAGGTTATTGAGATTCAACATTTATTTAAAAACAATAAGCTGCCTGTTACCATTTTACAAAGTTCAAATGCAACAGAACAAGCTATCAAACAAGTTGGAGTCAACAAAGCATCCCCTTCAATTTTGCATATTTCAACACACGGGTACTTTTTTTCTGATATCCAATCTGGTTTAGCAGATAGTACAGAATTGAGAAGCTATGTTTCAACATTTAAATATAGTAAAGAACCTATGTTGAGATCCGGTTTAATACTGGCAGGCGCAAATCACTCCTGGATGACAGATTCTTATTCAAGTGAATTAGAAGATGGAATCCTTACGGCGTTTGAAATTTCTCAAATGGATTTATCAAATACAGAACTGGTTGTTTTATCAGCCTGCGAAACAGGTTTGGGTGATATTCAAGGGAATGAAGGTGTGTTTGGATTACAGCGCGCTTTTAAAATTGCAGGAGCAAATTACATTATAATGTCCTTGTGGCAAGTACCTGATAAACAAACATCCATGTTGATGTCGACGTTTTATAAAAAAATGCTTACAGACAAAATGAATATACCGGATGCATTCCATGCAGCACAAAAGGACATGAGGGATTTGGGATTGGATCCATACCAGTGGGCGGGTTTTGTTTTAATTGAGTAGGGAATTGACTACTATTCTAAAACTTTATAATATTTCAAAACAATCAGTATCATGATATTTTGTCCTCCCTATTGAGATATGGAAATCAAAACAACTTTGCATGGGTTTGGAGATTATAATTTCAGTAACATATCATTCGGCTATTCTTATTAAAGAATTTCTTGGATTAAATCTAAAATTATTTCCAATTCAATTTTCCAACTGTCTGATAAATAAAATACATTTGTAAATGAATCAACTTAATGCGGAATCGTTTCTCTTGCTAAATTATTGTTGGATTGCATTAGCCATTGTTGTTCATGTTACCATGTTTTACATTAAAGCGCCATTTGGCAGACACACATCCGAACACTGGAGCATTTCAATAAACAATAAATTGGGTTGGTTTATTATGGAACTCCCCTCCTTGTTGATCATGTTGTTTTTTCTAGTTTATGGGAAAGATTCATTGAATTCTTATGTTTGGATATTGTTTTTATTATGGATTCTTCATTATATAAACAGAACGCTCATATATCCGCTTCGAATTAAAGCAACTCCAAAGAAAATACCTGTGTTTATCGTGTGTTCTGCAATTTTTTTCAATGTTGTCAATGCAGGCTTAAATGGATACTACTTATCCGAATTGGCTGGAACATCTCAATACAACGAACAATGGATTTTAAGTTGGAATTTTTGGATTGGATTCGGATTGTTTTTAATTGGTATGTTTATTAATAGAACCTCAGATTCCCTATTAATAAATTTAAGAGCAACAGGAGATACCGGATATAAAATACCCTTTGGTTTTTTATTTAAATATGTTTCGTCACCCAATTTATTTGGCGAACTCGTGCAATGGTTAGGTTTTGCAGTTATGGCTTGGAATGTACCCGCACTTGGATTTTTTATTTGGACTTACGCAAATTTAGTTCCACGAGCTAAAAATCACCATGACTGGTATCACTCAAATTTCCCAAACTATCCAAAAGATAGAAAAATTATTTTTCCGTTTATTTATTAGTAGACTTCCCCGGCATTCATTAAAGCCTACTTTCAATTTTTAAATCAGTTAACTTGGTAATATTGGAGTGATCTAAGCTCAATACAATCAATAAATCGCTCAGATTTTTAAAGTTCCCAATTTTATTTTATATTTAGCTGTCCTAATTGAAATTACCATGGTAAAAGTATTGGTTATATTTTGCCTGTTTTATACTTGTCTCGGGTTCTCACAAGATCAGAATTCTTTTGATCTACAAAAGCAATTAGACAGCCTGAATACTGCTACATCGAATCTAATTGAGCTGGGAAGATATTATTTAGCCTTGCAACTCAATAAAAAGGCAGATTCCATTTTATTAAAAAATTTGGATTCCATTTCTGTTTCAGCTGCTTATTATAGTTTGAATAAGGGTCGAGTTGATGCCTTTTATAATAGAGCAGTTGAAGCAGAGAAAAATTTAATAAAAGCAAAACTAATTTTTAAACAAGAACTCGGATCATCCCATCCTGCTTATATTAAATGCATCCATTCATTGGGAATTTTTTATAGAGGATCAGGATCCTATAATAATGCAGCATTGAGTTACGAGGAGTTAAAAATAGTATTGAGTAAGACGTATGGGAAAAGGGATTCTCAATACATAGCTTGCTTAAATGAAATGGGATTGCTTTTCAAGGATGATCAGAAATACAATAAAGCAGAGCAGTATTTGTTAGAAGCTAAAAAAATTCAAAGCTTAATTCTAAAACCCGACCATCCTGACTTGGCCTCTACCTTAAACAATTTAGCTATTTTGTATAAAAACATGGGTCGATATCCTGAAGCGATTTACAATTATTCTGAAGCATTAAGGATTCGGGAGTTGCATTTAGGGAAACAACATGTTCTCTATACAAGTGTTTTGTTAAATCTGGCTAATTTATACATCGATTTGGGAAATTACCAAATGTCAGAAAAAACATTTCTGGAAGCGATCAAATTGCGTGAAAAAGAACATGGTAATAAGCATCCCTATTATGCCACAAGTATTGAAGGGTTGGCGCTCTTGTATAAGGATATGGGAATTTATTCAAAAGCTATTGAATATTCAATGGATGCAAATAACATTCGAGCAGCAAGTCTCGGAGAATACAGCGTCGTTTATGCTGGTGGATTAAGCAATTTGGCTCAGATTTATACTTTAGCAGGTTATTATAATGAAGCCTTGCTTCAATACCAAAAAGCGTTAGCTATTTATAAAAGTAATTTAGGTAAAGAGCACTTAAAATACCTGGAATGTTTAAATCGAATGGCAGTTTTATACACATATCGGGGAAATTATTCCAAAGCGAGATCAAATTTTGAAGAACTGTTGACTACCCGCGGTCAATTATTTGGAAGTCAAAACACCCAATATGCTGATGCATTGGTAAATCTGGCTTTTTTATACAATGAAATGGGAATTTGCGATTCATCTGAATTAAAATTACTGGAATCTTTGAAAATAAATCAACTCGTTTTGGGTCCACAACATCACAAATGTGCACAAGTGATGGAGAAATTGGCAGAATTATATAAAGTTCCGGGTAAAGTTCAACAGGCCGATTCATTATTGCGAATCGTAAAAAATATTAGAGCCAGGATGCTCGGGAGTAACCACAAATTATATTCGCAAAGTTTAGATCATTTAGCAGAAATCAACGAAATCCAGAAAAAATACAGTGATTCAGACAAGTTTTTAAAAGAGTTAAACGAACTCGATCAGGAGCGCATGCGAAATGCAATTTCGTTTTTATCTGAGGTGGAATTGGCAAATTATTCAGAATCTTTTCAGCATCGGACGAGTGAACTCGGGACATACATCCTATCAAGACCTATCGCTTCAGTTGATAATTTGACAAGACTTGTTTTAGACAATGCCCTTTTCAGCAAGGGATTTCTAATGAGTACAGCAGCGCGATTCAATCAATTAAGTACTGAAGATCCTAGGCTTACTGATTATATTACTTCACTAAGAAGTATTCGCAAACAACTAGCTGTAGAATACACTAAACCGAAAGCTGAACAGAGAAATGTGTCTAAATTGGAATCCAATGCCAATTCCATTGAGAAAAAATTAAGACGTTTAAGCTTAGATTTTTTAAAAGCTACACAAAAAATCCGGTGGCAGGATCTAAGAGATTTGTTAAAACCAGAGGAGGCTGCTATTGAATTCATTCAATTTCAAATGCCCATTGCAAAGAATCAATTCAATACCATGTATGCAGCCATTTTACTGCGATCGGATTCTAAATCTCCTCGATTCATCAGTCTTTGTAATGAATCTGATTTAGATTCACTTATAAAATCAGAACACAAACCAGGAGAGGGATATATTAATGCTATCTATGGTCTGTATAACAGAGGTGCAATGGAAGTAAAAGTTATAAATAAGTCCTTGTATGCATTAATTTGGAAACCCATAGAAAGTGAGTTGAACGGAGTAAAAACAATTTATTATTCACCTGCTGGATTAATTCACCGTATTAATTTAAGTGCCATCCTCAATACGAAATCTTCAATACTCGCTGATCAATATCAATTAATTGAATTGAACAGCACCAGACAACTAGCCTTACCAGATCAATTCCAGAGCACAAACAATGAGGCAATACTCTATGGTGGTATATTTTATGAAATGCAAGATACCGCTCCCGTTACTAAGCCACTGGATAAACAACTTGCTGATAATTCATTTACTTTTTCTGTAGCTTCCAGGGGTTCAGATTCCTGGGACTTTTTAGATGGGACTGAACTCGAAGTCAATGCGTTGCATCCAATCCTTACTGCAGCTGGTTTAAAGGTAACATTAAAAACAGGATTTGATGCAACAGAAGAATCTTTTAAAGCTTTAGGTGCGTGGAATAGCAGTTCTCCCAGAATTATTAATCTATCAACCCATGGATTCTTTTTTTCTGATACTGACCGAACGATTTCTGCCGAAGGCAGAATGTCGCACGATCCCGCCAATTCTAGCGGGACGGCAAGTGAGGGAACTGCGAAAGCAGCTTCATTAAGTTCTAATTTGAACTTAGAGGCAACAGAACCTGTCTTCAAAATATCCGATCATCCCATGTTGCGTTCTGGATTAATCATGTCAGGAGGCAATGCAGCCTGGCAAGGCAAAACAACCGCAACAGGAAGAGAAGATGGAATCTTGACAGCATATGAAATTGCTCAAATGAATTTATCCAATACCGAACTGGTTGTTTTATCTGCCTGCGAAACCGGATTGGGTGATATTCAGGGAAACGAAGGTGTTTATGGATTACAACGCGCATTTAAAATTGCCGGTGTGAAATATTTAATCATGAGTTTATGGAAAGTACCTGATTTAGAAACTGCGGAATTTATGATCTCGTTTTATAAATTTTGGCTGGAACCCGAAGATTCTGAAATGGGAAAAACGAAAAGAAGTATTCCTGAGGCATTTCGAATGGCTCAAAAAGCCATGAGAGAGCGATTCAAGAGGCCTTTTCAATGGGCAGGATTTGTTTTGGTTGAATAAATTTTGAATCGATCTATTGTTGAAATTTGAATGATGAATAGGCAACAAATGATAATATTAGGGACTCTATTGTAAATTATCTTTGATCAATATGAAAAATCTTTTTGTTAAGCTTTTATTCATTGCAGTTTTAGGCTTTGGGCAAATTCAATTAAATGCACAAACTTCTGCGCCAGACCTGGGATCACAAGTAGATGAATCAAGTATTCATGAAAACAATAGCATGAATCCATGTGTCACGGAAGCATGTTATGAAATTATTGAAAATCGTTGCAAAGAAAATTTAAAACATCTAAAAACAGTTCAGTCGATTCATTCGGGGATCGTATCACTTGAGTGGCCGCTTCGTGCAGCCGATAGCCTGACAGATTGTAGTTTTTATCGGGTTTCCGCTTATGTAGACCAAAATACTGCATCCGGATCATTTCAGGATTTTAATTGTGGGATGAATACCTATGATGGTCACCGGGGGACCGATATTTCGACCTGGCCTTACAATTATTTAAAAATGGATCATAAGCTGGTTGAAGTTATAGCAGCAGCTCCAGGAATGATAATAGATAAACACGATGGAGAATTTGATAAAAATTGCGCTACCAATACCATGATGCCTAATTATGTAGTCGTACAACATGCAGATGGATCCAGAGCTTTGTATTTGCATATGAAAAAGAATTCACTGACTGCAAAGGCTATAGGTGAATCTTTGATTACCGGAGAGTTTATTGGAATAGTCGGCAGTTCAGGAAATTCTTCCGGTCCCCATTTGCATTTTGAAGTGTGGGCTGGCGCAACGGTCGCAAGCCGTATAGATCCTTTCAAAGGAAGCTGCAATACATTAAATGCAGCGAGTTGGTGGACGAATCAAAAAATTTATAAGGAAACAGCCATCGTAAAAGTATCAACCAACACCACAGACATTGTAATTCCTGCTTGTCCGGCAACGGAAATCCCAAATGAATCCAATGTTTTTCAAATTCCCTTTCAGGGACCAGGCTTGCCAGCTGGCTTTGCCAAGTTTTACATCTTTTTACGAGATGAAATCAGTGGATTAATAGCCGATATCAGCATATTAAATCCAGATGGAACTGTATTTACCAACTGGACCTACACAAGTGCAGCAGATAGCAAAACGCGCATCCAGGGTTGGTCTAAAAAATTACCTACCAATCCTGGTAAGTATACATTTAAAGCAATTTACAATGGAATAACTTGTGTTTCACAATTTGAGATCACTTTGCCGGTACAGACAAAAACTGAAAAAGTGAATTCCGACTTTATGATTTATCAAAATCCATTTTCAGATTTTCTTAAGTTGCAACTAATTGAATTTGATCAACCCATTAATTATCAAATTATCAGCCAAAATGGAAAACTAATCAGTGGAAGTATTTGGCCCAAAGGACAAAAGGAAATCATTTTGGATTTATTTGGTCTCCCGGCAGGCACTTACTTTTTAAAATTAAATGGGAAACATGGAAGTAAAGTAAAGTTATTTATTAAAATATAATCCTCCTTTTTGAATAATTTAATTATTACTCAAGTTGATCACATTCGCAAGAGCTTGGAATTTGCATTTTAAAAAATATTACTAATAACTGATAGTTCAAATATTGCTCCCATTTAAGGAATCTTAAATCAAACTATTTCAGTAAAAATAAAGCATGTTAAATTTATCTTACAAGGTTTTTTTGTGGCACCTCCAGGAATCCAAGTCAAGCAACATGCATACCGCTTTAGCGGGAGAACTGAGAACCAAGGGACACGGGCGCTTTCAGTCCTGCAGTTAAAGCAGGATGACTTATACTATTTTTTAGTAGCCATATTAAAAATTAAAATAAATATTCCCATATCGGGAACTTTTTTATATTTGCATAAAGATTAGATTTGCGAATAATTGCGAGGAAAACTTTAAAGAATTTTTGGACTAAATATCCAGATAGTGAACAAGCTCTAAAGTCTTGGTTCAAAGAGATTAGTGCAAAAAGTTGGAAAAGCTTGAACGAACTTAAAAAACAATATCCAACCATGAGTATTGTTTCAAATAATAAAGTAGTCTTCAATATTAAAGGAAACAACTATAGACTTTTGGTCAAAATAAACATTGAATTTCAGTTAACCTATATTAGGTTTATAGGGACACATAAACAATATGATAAAATTGATGTAAAAAAAATTTAATATGAAAATAAATCCAATCCATTCAAAGAAGGATTATCAGATTGCAATGAAAAGAATTGACGAAATATTTGATTCTAAAAAGGGCTCACCTACTGGGAATGAATTAGAAATATTAAGTATTCTAATTGATAATTATGAGAGGGAAAATTTTCCCATTGAATCTCCTGAACCCATTGAAGCTATAAAGTTCAGGATGGAACAAATGGGAATGGATCAGAGTGAACTTGCAAAAATTGTTGGACAAAAAAGCAGGGCAAGTGAAATCTTGAATAAGAAACGAAAATTAAGTTTGGAAATGATTAGAAAACTTACAGAAACATTAAATATTCCTAGTGAAGTATTAATCAAACCTTATTAAATACATAGTAAGGTTTAAAATCCGAATACTAACACCGTACTTGCGATCATGACGCTCATCAATTTAGCTTCCACAAAAGGCTTTTATCTTATATAGAGTTGATATTTCTAGTCTGAAAATTTGTATGTCCCATCCAAAATAGCTGTATTTTATATAAGCTCTTTAAAAGAAACGGTTCTATTATTAAAGAAAGCTATGAAAGAAAAAGAGCGATAAAAAGAATAGAATAATTATAAAAAACCCTTGTAAAAATTAACTTACAAGGGTTTTTTTTTGTGGTACCTCCAGGAATTCCTGTCCCGCATCAGCGGGAGAACCAGATAAATGTGTGGTACCTCCAGGAATCGAACCAGGGACACACGGATTTTCAGTCCGTTGCTCTACCAACTGAGCTAAGGTACCTCCTTCAAATAGATGAATTTATAAATTCATCTATTTGAAATCGGGATGCAAATATATATTAAATGTAAAAGACTGGAAAACAAAAACAAAAATAATGAATTCTATAAGCGATATAAAATATAAATAATTGCAAATCAATATATAATGTATATAAAATAAAATTAATCTAAAAAATTAATTCACATAAGATCGTAATCAAAAGCGATAAAAATTGAGAAGGATTTTCAGTCCTCCCGCCCCGGCGGGATGAGCTAAGGTACCTCCTAACTCGATGAAAAATAAGGATCTCCCATCGTTTTAAGGATTTTAGGCTGCAAATATTAACCCAATCCTTAAACATTTAAATCAATTGCAGCTTTCTCTATAATTTTATGCAATATTTTGGAAGCCAATTCATTATATCTTTTAAACTTCTACATGCCAAGCCGAATTGTTCAAACATTGCTCTTAAGCCTTTTTGGAATTATCTTATTATTCATTGATAAAAGCACCGAATCCTGCCTGTGGTTTATAATCCCCTCAGGAATTTTAGCAATCGCAAGTTTTGTATTTGGTAAACTGATTAATCAATATTGGTTTAGTAAGCACAAACCTGTTTTGGATGCCTATGAAGTCAATTGGGTCAGTAAATTCATACCCTATTTTAGTCATTTGAATGAGTCCTTTAAAACAAAATTCCTGTCGCAACTGGCCATGGAATTGAAACATAAGGAATTTGAATCTATGACAGACAAAAAGCTACCGGAAGAATTAAAATTAATGGCACTTGCTCCAGCCATTCGCCTGGGTTTGGATCTCAACAGTCCCCTAGCTGTAAAGTATAACAAGATTATTTTTTATCACACGGCTTTTCCTTCACCACAATTTCAATATCTGCATCTTTCAGAAACATTTCATGAAGATGGAGTTTTAATTTTTGCAAGCGATGCTTTGCAAATAGCGCATGCGCAACCCGATACTTATTTCAATACGGCACTGTATGAATGGGCATCTGTTTTTATTGAAATTTATAATTTGAAAGATAAACTCCCACTAGATGATGCAGATTCCTGGACGCTCATTGAAGGGATCTTGCAAACTGAGAAAAAACGCTTACACGATTACATGGGCATTCCAGAATTAAATGTCGCAGCGATATTAATCTACAGTTACATAATGTATCCGCAAAAATTAGCAGAATCAAGTCCAGAATGCTTTAAGTTTATTAACAGTTTAGTTGATTAATGCGATTTTTTATTATTCTGATTGGTTTGTCATGTTGGCTTAAGTGTGATTCGCAAGCCTTATCACATAATCGTTGGAGTGAGCTATTAAAATTACACGTTGATTCCAGTGGAAACGTGAATTATAAAAGTATCATGAAAGACAGCATTCAATTAAATAATTACCTTGCAAAGCTTTCAAACAATCCACCAAGGCCTTCCTGGACTGTCAATGAGACAAAAGCATATTGGATCAATGCTTACAATGCCTTTACCATTCAATTGGTTTTACGCAATTATCCGATTCGTTCAATTAAAGAAATTGGCAGTCGCATTCCATTTATCAATTCAACATGGGATATTCCATTTATAAGAATTGGATCTGAATTGTTGAGTCTAAATACCATTGAACATTTAATCCTCCGTAAAAAATACAAGGATCCTCGCATACACATGGCTTTGGTTTGTGCATCCAGGTCTTGTCCGGCTTTAAAAAATGAGGCTTATTCAGCAGAGTCTCTGGATTTTCAACTTGACGAACAAAGCTATAAATTTATAATGGATCCTTTTAGGAATAAAATTCAAACATCGGACCTAAAGATTTCCCAACTGTTTAAATGGTATTCATCTGATTTTAAGAAAGGGGGTGGAATCATTCCATTCATCAATAAATACAGTGAAGTAAAAATTCAAAAAAATGCCCAAATCGACTATTTGGAGTATGATTGGTCCTTAAATGAAAAAACAACTCCTGATTAAACCATTTTTTAATTTTAAAGTCTTAATTTAGTATCAACAAAATAAATCTAACATGAAAAATCTATTAAAAGCCATTCAAATCCCACTATTCTTGATGTTGTCGCTGACTTTCATCTATGCTGCTAATACAAATTGTCCAGAAGCCCTTCAGGGTCGTTGGGAGCAATTAGGAAGCCGCTCTGTAAAATTTGGTATGGACCGAGATGAAATTTTGGTTACAGCCAAAGAAGGATTTTTTACCGGATTAAAAATCCGAGTTACTAATTCTGCTTTAAACATGCATAAAATGGTCATTCATTTTGGTGATGGAACCACTCAGGATGTAGAATTAAAAAATAATTTTAAAGCCGGGCAGGAGAGCCGGGTGATCGATTTGGCAGGCAACCGGAGGGTGATTACCAAAGTAGTCTTTTGGTATGATACAAAAAATGCACGCCAAACCAAAGCAGTTGTTGAACTGTGGGGAAAACATTAGGAAATTAAAAATTAGGAATTATGGGAGCGTAGCGTACATCCCGCGTACTCGCGGGAAGAATTAAACAATCTGATTAAAAGTCTAGATGACAGACGTTTCAAAATACGTTTAAAGAACATTGAAAATAAAAAAAAAGTCAGTTCATACATGAACTGACTTTTTTTTTATTTGATGAACCTAACTGATAAATTTAATTGTTTCTATCAGCTAAGTAATTGAACAGCATATCCTTATTTTGTATGATAGGCTGCATTGTGCGTAAGTGGATTTCCGCATTTTGCACAATTTCCTTGAGTACCGGCACCGCCTGGGCAACCTTTACTGCATGTAAAATGCCATACTCCGGCTGCATTTTGAGCTGGTTCAGCTGTACCTGGAGCAGGTGGAGTAATGGTGGTACTGCCACTGGTTCCTTGCGTAGCTGGAGCCGCACCGGCATTAGGATCAGCAGCTGGGGTAGTTGTCTCTGTAGCAGGAGCTGCATCCGCTTTTTTCTCAGATTTACAAGAAATCAGGCAAAGACCTAATGAAAATAAAACAAAATAAAGGATAGATGATTTCATAACTTGAAGGTTTGTGATTAAGCGTCAAAAATACAGATATATTCGTATTTTTTTGAATATATTTTACGCCCATTATCTGTAGTTTCGATTTAATAAAGCTGTAAATTATAGCATAAAATTGATGATCTATTTCTATTTATTTCATAATGTCCTTAATAAGTAAATGTGAATATTAATTGAGTGTATCCCCTGAATTCCTCCAGAAACAATTATAAACATTGGATTTAATAAAAATCTTATCTGTCATCGTGAATTTTTCTTTCAATATTAAAAACACTAAATTGTAAATTTCATTTAGCTTTAAATTTTAAAATTATGTGTATGAAAATTATACTTGTTCTTTGTTTTCTAAGCAATATGTTCATGCTAAAATCAGTAATCATCAATAAGTGGTTAGTATTCAAAAAATGTCCTTACAAAGCCGTCAGCCCTCTTCCCTAACAGTCTAAAAGTCTATCAGTCTAATATTCTAACAGCCCTTCAGCCCAAAATCAGTAATCATCAATAAGTGGTTAGTATTCAAAAAATGTCCTTACAAAGCCGTCAGCCCTCTTCCCTAATAGTCTAACAGTCTAATAGTCTAATAGTCTAATAGTCTAACAGCCCTTCCGCCCAACAGCCCCTCAATCCTCCTAATTTATTTTTTCTCATTCACAGAAAAATTCTATCTTCACAGTTCCTCTCGTCAACTTTTCATTAGTTACAGCCCTGGTTTTTCGCTGCCATAGTTTTTTCAATTTTCAAATTCAAAACTATGGAATCACAAGAGACTTTAATTTTCAAACGGGTATTCCTGCTCCTATTGTTGGTTATCGCAGGCAACCTGAGCTACGGCCAACCCAAAAAATCATTTAATTTTTTACGTGCCAAAACCCGCATTGCTGCATGCACTGTAGCACCGATTATTACCTGTCCTCCTGATTTTAATGCCTGTCCAGGCGTTTCAACCGGTCCGGGTAATACGGGATTTGCAAGTGCAATTCCAGGCGGACCTAATTGCAGTCCACCGTTAATTAGTTTTAGAGATGATATCATCTCCACAGGGCCTTGCACTGGAGCTACAGAAATCAACAGGGTGTGGACTGCCAGTGATCCTCAGGATCCACTTTTAAATACTTCCTGTCTTCAGAAAATTATTCTTAAAGACGAGGAAGCACCTACTATTATTAATTGTCCGCGAGACACCAGCGTCATGGCAAACAGCAATTGTTTTGCAAATGTATTTTGGAATCCACCTTCGGTTTTTGATAATTGTGGTAAATTGTTTTTAAGTGCCAGCCACATTTCGGGCGACCAGTTTCCTATTGGGATCACCGGAGTTTCTTACAATGCCGAAGATCCTTGTGCAAATAAAAGCAGTTGCAGCTTTAATATAACTGTTATTGGTTCTTGTTGCGATACACCACCATTGATTACTTGCCCTGCAGATTATTCCGGTTGTCCAAATGACGGACTGGACCCTACAATCACCGGACAACTTACTGCATCGTCTGGATCTCCCCGTTGCAATCCTCCCGTTTATCGATACCGCGATTCAGTACTGTTTAGAGGATCTTGTCCGGGTGAAATTCGATTGATCCGCATCTGGGAAGCCTTTGATCCGATTGATACTACGAAATATGCATTTTGTTTGCAAACGATTGAATTAAAAGATGATTCCGCACCGGTGATTACTTGTTGTCCTGCTGACATAACAGTAAGTCCGGGAATCAATTGCAAAACAACGGTGCATTGGAAAGCACCTGCCGTAAGTGATGGATGCAGTGGAGTCATTTTAGAATCAAGCGTAGCATCCGGCACCAGTTTTAATGTAGGCACCAGTCCCATACTATATACTGCTACCGACGTTTGCGGTAAATCGGCGACCTGTAGTTTTACAATAACGGTTTCAGAATGTTGTAATGTCAATCCTAAAATAAAATGTCCTGCTGATTATGTGGCTTGTCCGGGTTCTTCTATTGAACCCTCACAAACAGGAATGGCAATAGCTGATCCTGGAAATCCTGGATGTGCAGATCCGATTATAAAATTTGAAGATCTGAAGATTTCTGAGGGGCCATGCTTTGGAGCGGTTCATATTGTAAGGATTTGGACTGCAACCGATCCAAATGATCCAAACTTGAAAGCAAGTTGTTTGCAAAGCATTCAATTGAAAGACAGCATTCCACCACAATTTATTTCTGGACCCAGAGATACCGTTGTAAGCATTGATACATTGACTTGTCAAGCTATAGTAAATTGGGAAGAACCTATCGTTGCTGATAATTGTAAAATTGCATCTTTAACGAGCAATTATAAATCAGGCACTGCATTTTCTCCCGGATTAAATGCTGTTATTTATACAGCAATTGATTCTTGTGGAAATATCAGTTCGTTTGCATTTAAAATACTTGTAACTGGAAATTGTTGTAACAAAGCACCAGTGATCAAATGTCCATCAGATTATTATGGATGCCCTGAAGCAAATTGCAATCCTTCCAGATCTGGAACAGCAACAGCAATTCCTGGTTCGGTTTCATGTGAAATTCCAACGATCACGTATTCAGATATTTTAATAAAAAATTATTCATGTTTGAATGCGAAACGGTTTATGCGAATTTGGCGGGCAACAGATCCTAAAAACAGTAAGTTATTTTCAGAATGTACACAAATTATTGATTTAAATGATACCATAGCTCCAGTTTTTACGTATTGCACACCGGATATTACAGTCGATGCTAAAGGGGATTGTGAAGCAGCTGCCTGGTGGAATCCTCCCATTGCTGTAGATAATTGTGGCATCAAACAATTGACTTCAAATTATAAACCCGGTGCAATATTTCCTGCCGGTACTACAATTGTGGTGTACTCAGCTTATGATCATTGCGGAAACATTACAAATCACAGTTTTAAAGTTACAGTATTGGGTAATGGATTAAAAATTCATTGTCCACCAAATATTACAGTAGATAAAGATCCAAATTTAAATGGAGCCATAGTCAATTGGAATCATCCCAATGTTACTACATGCAAACCTTGCAAAGACACCTTACCCGGATTTGTATACATGGGTACATATTTGGGGAATCGGTATTTCTGTTCTCGACAAACTGCAACCTGGCCCGACGCAAAATATATTTGTGAAAATGTGGGTGGTAAATTATGTGTAATGAATTCTTTGGATGAAAATCAATGGGTAGCTTCAAAATTAATGGGACAAACTGCTTATATTGGATTGCATGATAGTCGCGTCGAAGGATTGTTTGAATGGATCGATGGCAGTCCGTTATTATTTACCAATTGGTATGCTGGACAACCCAATGATGCCAATGGTAATCAGGATTATGTTGAATTAATACCGGATGGAACCTGGAATGATCAATACAATTCTACAACACGAGAATTTATTTGTAAAATGCCATGTTATACCCTTAAACAAATTGAGGGACCACCATGTGGAAGCTTATTTCCATGCGGAACTACGAAAGTTACTTATGTTGCATACCAAGGCAGTGTCAGTGATACCTGTAGTTTTTATGTCACTGTCAATTGTAATACGAACTATTGTCCGTCTAAAGGGTCCGATTGCAGTATCATGTGGATCCAGTGTGTAAAATTGGCAAATGTTGACAACTGTTCTGGTCCAAACGGAGGGTATAAATATTTTCCGAATCCTTGCATAGAAGTTATCACAGGTCAAACGTATAATTTATGTTTAACACCTGGATATTCTGGTACGGCATACACTGCTTATTGGAAAGTTTGGATTGATTTTAATGGCGATGGTGATTTTGAAGATGCGGGCGAATTATTTGCATATGGAAATGGCAATACCCGTATTTGTGGGAATGTAACCATACCTGGATGCAGTCCAAAGTCTACAAGAATGCGGGTTTCTATGTCTTATGGTTCGTATCCACCCAATTCCTGTTGCAATTTTGCATATGGAGAAGTAGAAGACTACTGCATCAACATTGCAAATAATCTTAATGGAGGAACAAGTAGTTTAATAGCAGAAAATAAATCAATGTATCGCTTACTCTGCGCAGCGGATTGTGTCGAAGCAAACGATTTAATTGCAGAAATACCCGTTGACCAACAAAGCAATTTCTTTGAATTAAACGATCAATTAAGTGTTTTTCCAAATCCGGCAACTGATAACATCAGTGTAGCATTAAAAACAGGATTGTTGCGGAGCATTCGAATTTTTAATAATCAAGGCAAACAAGCTGAGTACATTCAATTTGATAATGAGTTAAAATTACATACAATCACTATTCACAATTGGCCCGAAGGATTGTACGTAATTCAGGCAGAAGATCTCAATGGTAAAATGTACACTGGAAAATTTGAATTGATAAGATAAAGAAGAATCAAATCTATTTTCTTAAACCCAGGGTTTAAACCCTGAATTTAAGAAAATAGATTTGGTTCAATTCTACAATTCTACAATTCTACAATTCTACAATTCTACAACTCTACAATTCTACAATTCTATAATTCTACAATGTTGCAAATTTTTCATTTTACAATGAATTCAAATTTTAAAATTACTACATTTCAGAATTGCAGAATTGTAACATTGCAGGATACTATTTTTCTTATTGAATATGATATAAAAACTTCCTTTTATCTAAAGGATCTTGAGTTCTGGAGACTAAGTCAACGCCCCGGATTTTATAATATTCATGATTGATTTCTTTTATTAGATTGGATCGTTTGGATCGCTGAGTTTCTGCAGGGTTGATATGGTCAATTCCAAAGACAATGTCTAATTGTTCTTGACTAAGCGTGTGGCCTGAATATTCCATAAGTCTTATCAGTATGGGATGCTCTAAAGGAGTGGATGTTTGTTTTTGAGCCTGTTTACGTCTAATATTCCAAACAAAGCCTGTTAAGACTAAAAAGAGAAACGCAAACGTATAATAAATTGACTTGGAATTTTTAACAATTGGAAATGAAGCCTCTTGTAAGTTATGATAAATGGAATCCAAATTGAAATGAATTTTTTCTTCATTGTTTAAATCAACAAAAATCGCATCACCCTGGATTAAAATAAATGATTTTGGACCAATCCCGGCCAATTTTACTAATTGGGTAATATCAGAATATTTAAAAGTCATTTCTGATTTATTAATTAGTTGAAATGGATCCCGGGATGATAAATAATAATTTGTAGATTCAAAACGGGTGGAAAATTTAAAAGCATCTAATTTAGGATCCGTTTGAAGGATAGAAACCCGATGAGATTCTAAATCAATTTTATAAAGGCCTTGATGTTTAATCAGGTTATTTATATGTTGATTTCTATAAACCGGATTGATTACATAGAGCACGTTATCCTTGATGAAAGAAACATTCGTACCAATTTCTTCATCTGATTCAATGATTTCAGCCTCCCACTCATTTCGTTCCCAATCGTAGCGGATCAAATCACCGTGTTCACGCCAAAAGCCATATCCGCCAAATGAGTAAATGGAACCGTTGTATACAAACTTCTTGGAAATAAAATTATAGCCATGATAGTTTGACTTGGAAATTGAAACCCAGGCATTCTGTTGCCATTTATATAGATTTAACCGACCATCAGCGGCAAGGTATTTTTCATTATTTAATTCAAGGATTTCAAATGTATTGGTTTGGATACCCTGAAGTAAAAAGCTATCCTGAACTCGCAGCGTTTGATGATATAAGTCCGCTAGTTCGGTGCTATCTGAATATGGAATTTGATCTCGGTAAACAATTTGACTTTGAGTTCTGATTATTATTAGATAATAAAAAACTAAAAGCAGAAATAGGTGACGCATGCGTTGGTTATTATTCAAATATATAAACAGGATTTTATAATTCCGTAGTTTTTCTTAATAAGGGCTGGTTAGACTTTTCAAAATTAGAGTAAAATTTTATAATGAAGCAATTCATTTTGTAATTTTAAATTTATATAAGATGTAGTAAATCAATCATATATAATTATTTAAACCGGTTTAAACCGGTTTTATTTGGTTTCGGGGGGAAGGTGAATTTGTTTTGTATGGAGAATTGAAATAAAATGACTTGCATAAAGTCAAAAGTTCATTGAATAAACTATTTCAATTGTATTTTTAATAACCAGACTTTTGAAATTGTTAAGTCTTTATCAAAGTCAGCAGAAAGGATTGAAGAAATTTTCAATTCGGCAACAATTTTTGCCAATTTTATTTACAGAAATCTCATTAAATTACAATTTAAACATATTTATTACCAATTATTGCAAACAGTTGCCGTATTTAATAAAAATAAATATTCAATTGATTATAATTCTAAACTTTACAAATGTTTAATACAAATATGTTACTAAAGGTTTTGAGGCTTCATACTTTTGTTGTACATTCACCGTATAATCATTTGACAAGATAGAAACACTTAGTTTTTTAGTCCTGATTTCAATGATTCAAAATAACTCAAATCAATCCATTGTTCAATTATTAGAAAGTGTCCTTAGGCCATGTCTATTGACTCGTTCAATGTCTGAATGCTTCCTGAATTTTATACAAAAGCAAATCCCTTCAAAAGCCATTTATAACATTTTGAATTCCATAGGAATTCTTAGATGTTGAATGGATTTTGAGGATTCTAAGCAGATTCTAAGTTTTATGTTTTGAAAAGCAAGAGCAAACTGAATTGTTTCAAGTTTGACTTTTGAATTTTCAGGCTAAAATTTGTAAGCTGCATTTAAGATTAAACAATTATTTAACCAACCTGTATTTAATTTTCAAACGAATTTTATGAGCATAATAACTACACATTCTAAAACATTAACAAAACTTAGTGTTGATTCAAGACGATTTAAACTTGAATTTTGCAAACAATTTTCATTGGTAATATTAAGTATTTTACTTTTAATTTTTACCAAAACGGCTACCGGTCAAGCTGGCGAATCCCTTGATTTTGATGGCACTAATGATATAGTAACCATTGCCGATGCTTCTTGGAATGACTTTGGTTCTAACGATTTTACCATTGAAGTATGGATTAAAAAACAAGCTGGATCCAGTGGATGGTCAAACGTCGCTGGCGTTGGAAAATGGAATACGGGAGGCGTTCCTGGATCAAATGAATGGTTAATAGGTTTAACGAGTGATGGAAACGATGAATTACCAACTTTCTCAGTTGAAATTGGCAGCACAGTTTATGGTTGTAGTGCAACCACAGCTATGGCTGTTGGGACTTGGTATCATATTGCCGCGGTTAGAGTCGGTACTGAATTAAAAATTTATATAAATGGTGTTTTAGAAAAGACAACAGCTGGCGTAACAGGATCATTAAACAATGTTTCCGGAAGAGAAATCTTAATTGCACGATTGGATGGTTTTGGTGGCCATACCAATATGGAAATGGACGAGTTGCGAATTTGGAATGATGCACGCACTGCTTCTGAGATAGCAGCATATATGAATTGTGAGATTCCAACTACGGATGCGGATTTATTAGCGAATTACCATTTCAATCAGGGAGTAGCTGGAGCAAATAATGCAGGAGAAACTACACTCAACGACCTTGCTGGAAGCAGTAGAAATGGTAGTCTTACTGGCTTTGCATTGAATGGATCCACTTCCAATTGGGTGGCACCTGGAAGTCCTGCAACCGGCATTTCTTGTGCACCGGTTCACAATCTGACTCAAAACACCTATTACAACACCATCCAAGCTGCCATCAATGCGGCTAATGCCAACGATGTGATTGAATGCGCTGCTAAAACTTATGGAGAAAAACTTACCATCGATAAGTCCCTCACCTTAAAAGGAATCAGTGAAACAACGTGCATCATCGATGGTACCGGTTTAGGCACAGGCTCTGGTATAAGCATTAACAATGGAATTACCAATGTGAGTATTGAAAAATTTACCATTAAAAATCATGCAGGAACTGCGCCTAACAGTTATGCTGGAATTTATGCAGTAGGTGGTAACAATAACCTCTCCATCAAAGATTGTACTATTAAAGACAATGTTGGTGGTTGTGGATTTTATGCCAATGGTCCGGTAAATGGAGTGACCTTAGACAATCTGGATGTTTCCGGACACACTGCAGCTTTTGGTGCAGCACGAGGGATCGTTATTTGGAATGGGTTTAAACAAAATATTAGCATTACCAACTGCGATGTTTACAATAACAATTGTTGTGGCATTGAGCTTTCTGATGGCACAGCATCCGGCGTTACCTTGAGCAATAACAACGTACATGATAATGCAGATAATGGCTTTGGCTTATTAGGCTTAAAGGCAGGTGCAGGTGCTAACTTAATTTCAAATAATACGGTTGCTAAAAATGGTCGCTTTGGAATCGAAATTAAAAATCCAAATGGCAACGGAACTACTTCTGGAGATGGAAGTATTTATTTAGATAACAATACAGTATCGTTTGTTACTTCTGCAGGCATGAATGTACGGGATCATGCAGGAATAGCAGTCTTTAGACGCTCATTTCAAGCTGGAAATCCGGACGGATATCCGGATGTTCCTACAGGTGTGGTTATAAAAAATAATACAATCGATGGATATAAACATTCGAACCCATCCAGAACAGAAAGTGAAGGATTTGGTATCGTAATAGAAGGAACCAATCATGAAGTCACTGCCAATAATGTAAAAAATAATGATATTGGAATTCAACAACAAGGAGGTGGACATCCAAATCCAAATTACGTCCCCAATGATGCCGGAGATGGGGATCAGATAGATGGATTTTCAGCCACTTACTTTGGCAGAGGCAATGCACCGGTTGCCTGTGGAAATGAAATCAGTGGGAATACATTTACATCCAATGGATTGAATACCAGAAATTCTACACCGGGAAGTGGTGGCAATGGGTTTGTTTTGAATTCAAATACAGGAAAGACCTATTGCACTATCCAGGCTGCCATTGATGATCCTCAAACATTGGATGGGCATGTTATAAATGTAGCGGCAGGAACTTATATTGAAAATCTGGTATTGAATAAATCATTGCAATTAAGAGGTAATAATTTTGGGATAAACCCAAATACTGGAATGCGCAATCCGGAATCCATCATTGTTCCGGCCACTTCAGATCCAGATCCAAACAGTGCAACTGCAGTTACCATTATGTATCTGCCTCCGGCAGCATCCGGTAGCACCATCGATGGATTTACTTTTGATGGAGACAATCCTAATTTAACCAGTGCAGTCAATATAAATGGAGCTAACATCGACGCAATTGAAGCGATGAGTGCGTATGAAGGGTTGTCTAATGTAATGGTTAGCAATAATATTGTGAAGAACCTTAATTATGCAGGCATTGATTTTTACAATTATTACAACGGAGGAGCTTCTACAACCGGGAATTCCATTACAGAAAATAAATTTGACAACATCATTCCAACACAATATGGAATTGGTGCATTGATTTATAATAATTGTTATACCAGTATTACAGACAATGTAATGACTCGTGTGAGAGTTGGTATTCAAACTGGAAATTTTTACAACGCGGATGCAGGAACCAGCCACACCATTTCAGGAAATGATATTGAATCTTCGCGAAGAGGAATTTTTCATAATCTTGCATATACCAACGCCACAACATTTGACATTTCAAACAACGATTTTACAACTGTTGCAGGTGCAACATATAATGATGGAATATCAATTTCATCCATTCAATCTGCAGTAGGTGTCACTTTGACAAATAACAATGTGACCGATGCACGCAGTGGATATAATTTATGGAATTGTCCTACTTCAAATACAGTTACAATAAATGGAGGGGTATTAACCGATTGTCAGATTGGTGTTTTTGCAAATAATTTTGACGGATACGCATCAGATGCATCCTCCAGTCTTTATGCAATGACTGGTGTGACGACCACCAATTGCGATACTGCTATATGGGTACGCGATAATATGTTAAACAGCAATGCGGCTACAGTTGCTTTGCAAATTAATAATGCCACAAATATTGTCAATGGAACGGGTATTGGTGTTTTATTGGAAGGAGCAGATGCTTCTGTCAGTTTCAATGGTGCAGTTCCAGTAAATTTTAATACCTCATTGACAAAATACATCAGTCTGATCTCAAACGGAACCAATGTTCCTGCTGCAGATATCAATGCACAAAATGTTCAGTTTGGAGGGACAAATGGTGCGGGTTTAACGAATGCGCAGTTATTTGCTGTTGAAGATAAAATAGATCATAAAATTGATTGGAAAGCACTAGGCTTTGTTTCTGTAAAAGCAAATAATGATTACGTAACAGATATCAATGCTGGACAATCCGCAACAAATAACGATTACACCAGAATCAGAAATGCAGTTGAACAAGCAGCTAACAATTGGACCGTTAATTTAAAGGGTAGTTTTGATTGGACAGAATCAAATGCAGCCACCGCTTGGTCATTGGGAAATGATGGTGTAGCTTCTACTTCTGATGATTATTCTATATTAGTTCCGGCAAATCTCAACGGAGTAACATTTACTGCACCAGAAGGATTAGGCAATGCCTCGATTAATGGACCAGGAGATTTAGCCACCGCAAATCTTGAAGGAGTATTAATCTTTGATGGAGGCGACAACCAGAATTGGACCATATCCAATATGGAGTTTAAAGAATTTGATTTGGCTATTGGTATGTTTAACGGTGCAGGTGGTTCCGATGCATTTAATGGAACAACAATTACTAATAATACCTTTAACATTGCAACAGATTTAAATGCTGTTGTTGCACCTGCAGATGTTAATCAAAATATTGGAATTCATTATTCTTTTGGAACGAATCAAACAATTTCAAACAATACATTTAATGTACCTGGTGATGGGGTGAGCAACGGTGCGAATTATTCCTCAACCGTTTGCATGCAATCAAATACCAGTGGAGGTTCCGTTTATGATGGTCTTTCGATCACGGGCAATACAATCAATATTTTGAATGCCCAATCTGCGACACCGCAAGTTGTATTGGGTATTTGGGAAAATGCACACGGACATTCAAGTAATATTACGGTTAGTAATAATCAGTTTTTAAATTTAGCAGGGGGAAATAATCCGGCACTCAATTTACAAAGAGCATTCAGAGTAACATCTCATTCAAGTGGTGCAAGTACGGTTACTTATTCTGGAAATACTGCTAAAGGTGCTAATATCGGTTTCCAGTGGATTGCAGGAAGTAATTTTAGTGGAGAACAAGCAGTAAAATTGACCAGCAATAATTTGAATGGAAATGAAATTGGTGTTCTTTTACAATCAAATGGTAAAGCACTCATTACTAACAATGATTTTGATGATGCTACAGATAATACCCTTGATATTCAGGTTCAACTTGGAAGTATCTTAACCACAGGTAATGGAAATCAGTTTGCAGGAGAAACATATTATATAGAAAATTTAAGTGCAACGGGATTAAATATTAGCGCTGATCTTTTTGATCAAAGCAATAATTTCCGTCGCACGGACCGAATTTATGGAGCATTGGATAATGTAGCTTCAGGTTTAATTCGATTCAATGGAGATAATTTATATGTCTCAGCACCAGGGACCGGTAGTTCAGATGAAACGATCCCTAATGCAATCGCAGCCGCTGCAGCAACTGGTGATGTTATCAACATAGAAACAGGAACCTATGCAAGCGGCGCAGATGCAAGCAGCAAGGAAGTTACATTTGCACCGGGATCAAGTCCAGGCTGTGTTACATTAAATGGCAACATGGTACTTACAGCAGGAGATGCACTTGCAATGGAAATCAACGGAACGATACCATGCACAGATCATGATAAATTTATAGTAAACGGAACAGTAACCTTAGGCGGAGCTAATTTAGTAGTAACGCTTGGCTATGTGCCGGCTAATGGAGATCAGATCACCATCATACAAAATGATTTAGCAGACGCAGTCAGCGGACAGTTTGCGCAGGGGAATGTGATCACCGTAAGTGGCTATACTTTTGATATTAATTACGCAGGAGGCGATGGCAACGATGTGGTATTAACGAAGTGTGCAGGAGTTACCAATACGAATACAATGGAGAATTTCTGTACGATCCAGGCCGCGATAGATGATCCACAAACATTGAATGGTCATACATTAACCGTATCACCCGGATTGTTTAATGAAAATGTAATAGTAAATAAAGAATTGACAATCACCGGTGCTGGCAAAGGAAACAATCCAGCGACAAACACAGTAGTAAAACCATCAAGTTCTTGCAGTGGAGTGGGCTTTACAATTACCGCAGCCAATGTAACCATCCAGAACATGTACATTACATCCTTTCAGGATGCAATATTACTCAATGGAGTTGCAAATCCGACACTTAACAATCTAGCATTAATAGATTATTGCAGATACGGTGTAAACTTCGGAGGAAACAATTCAGATGTTGACATTACGAATACAGATATACAGCGCACGAGTTTATTGGCAGGTACAATCGGAATGCGAATTGGAACAGCAAATGCAGTCAATGGTTTATTGATTGACAATTGTACAATAACAGGAAATGCATTGCAGGGGATCGTAAACTTTCAATCAACGACCCCATCTGCATTTGATAATATCAATATAAAGAACAGTACGATCAGTAATAACCTACAAAAGGGAATGTACTTTGAAAAATTGAGCAATGCCACGTTTGAAAAGTTGACGATGGATAATAATGGTACGGATGCGACCTATGGATTTAATAATGGAATAGACATCAATTTAAAATATACCAGTTATTCAAATATAACAATAAAGGAATGTGATATCACCAATTCAGGATATACAGGAACTGCAACGGATCCACAAAATCCAGCAGCCATTGCAATAAAAGCAAGGGATGATGCAGACTCGTACAATACACAACCAGCGACATTAAACAATGTTAGCATAATAAATAATAGGATAACAGGTCCACAAAATGGAATCCGGATAGGAGAATTTGGAAAGATAAACAACACCCCAACGAATTTAAAAATAGAAGGAAATGATTTATCCTATGGATATGCAAACAAAGCAATCGTAAGTAGAATCAATAACAATGTAGAAGTTAAATGTAACTGGCATGGTACCACCAATCTTGCAACGATATTAGCAACATTTGCACAAGCAGGAACGGGAACGATTGTATTATCAACCGTATTGAATACAGGAGTGGATGCAAGTGGAGCAGTTGGATTTCAACCTTCAGGAGATTGTGTATGTCCTAATGGAAATTTAGTTACCAATATAAATACGACAGAAACATTCTGTACCATTCAGGCTGCTATTAATGATGCGAATACTCATAATGGAGATACACTTTCTGTTGGAGCGGGTACTTATATTGAAAATGTCATTGTAAATAAATCACTGGCTATTTTAGGTCCTAATTCAGCAATCGACCCATGTACTGGTACACGAGTAACAGAAGCCATTCTTGTTCCTGCTACTGCAAATATTGCTGGTGGAGAAATTATTCATGTAGCAGCTTCTGATGTTACAATTTCAGGTTTAACTATTGATGGAGACAATACTGCTATTACTTCTGGCTATACAAGTACCAATGGTGCTGACATAGACGCAGCAGAAGGTGTTACTGTTTATGAAACGGGTGTTAATAATTTATCAGTTACTAACAACATCTTTAAAAATCTCTCCTATTTTGGTGTAACTCTTTATGACTATCCGGCAGCAGTTCCATCAAGTGGACATCTCATTGCAAACAATAAATTTCAGGATTTTGGTACCTATGATGCAAGCTCTGGCATTCAATACTGGGGTGGAGGTGTATTATTGTATAATAACCAATATGCACGAGTAGTGGATAACTGTATGAATAATCTCCGGATAGGTGTTCAAACAGGAAATTTCCATTTGGCAAATCCGGAAGCATCAACGTATCAATATATTGGAAATAATACCATGAACGTTAGACGACGGGGTATTTTCCATAATTTATTTTATGGCACTGCTTCGCCGCTTACATTATCTGACAATATCATTACTGGTATTGCCAATGCAAATGAATCTGTTTGGGATGGAATTTTAATAGCATCACAAAGTGTTGCTTCTTATGCTATTGACAATTCAATAAATGGAATTGCCATAGTTGGAAAACCAACTGAAGGATATGAAGTTTGGAATGTTAAAAATACCAGTCCTGCTGAAATTACAGGAGGGACTGTTAGTAATACCAGCATCGGACTTTTTGTAAACAATTATGAAGGATATGTTTCTGATGCAGGTGATGGTGCCCATGCAATTGTAAGTGGACTGACCATCACGGATTGTCCAATAGGTGCAAAAATTTCTGACAGCCCTTTAAGCACCCACGCAGCAGTATCTGCAACAATAAAGGATGACACCGAAATCAGCTATACAGGTACTGGAACCGGTATTTTGGTTGTCGGAGCAAATGCTTCTGCGAATATTGTAGATAACGATGCATCAATTCATGGATTTGCAATTGGTATCGATGTAGATGCAGGTTCAGCAACAATAGATCATAATCATATTTATAATAATGGTATTGGAGTTCGTTTTACAAATAATGGAACGGGTACTGTTAAAACAAATAAATTTTACGATGTTTTACCAAATGGAAAAGACATTCAATCTACTGCTTCTGCAGGTTTGGTAACAGCAACACCTAATAACTGGTTAGCAGGAACAACATACGGTGTCGAAAATTTACATGCAACCAATGTAATAGATGCAACTGCTAATTATTGGAATCATCCTACTGGTCCTGGTCCTATTGCCGGAGGCTCAGGTGCTAATCTGACAACCCGTGTTGAATATTGCCAGTGGCTGGACGATGAGCCAACAATTTATGGTGGAACACCTAATTTGGTTTCTCCAACAGTTACAATAGTTACTACAGATAATAGCGGTAACACAAGTGATGCAACTATTTGCAATGGGGGTACTGCAACTTTAGATGCAACTACAACAGGAGCATTGTCGTATTCCTGGTCAACCATGGAATCCACTGCAAGTATTTCAGTGATGCCGGCAAGTACAACTACATATACAGTAACTGTAAGTTTTGCTGATTGTCAGGTTATCCAAACAAAAACGATTACAGTTAATCCATTGCCATCTTGTACAATTACCGGAGCCAATGGACCTGTTTGTCCAAATACTTCAAATGATTATTTGGCACCAGGTGGTTTATCTTATTCCTGGTCTGTTTCAGGTGCAGCTTCAATTTCAGGAAGTTCATCTTCTCAAACAGTAACTATTGTTGCAAGTTCAAACTGTAATTCAAATTATACAGTGACATTGGTAACTACAGATGGAAATTTATGTAGTTCAAGCTGCAGCAAAGTGGTTTCAGTTTTAGATGATCAGGTTCCCATGGTATCGGCGGGTTCAATCAATAGCTGTTATCCAACTCAAACTGCAGCAGAAAATGCTGCAATCGCTGCAACAACAGCTTCTGACAATTGTCCTGGTGCCCTTAATTATTCAGTTAGCACATCCGGCACATGTTCTGCAGTTATTACTGTAACTGTTACAGATGCGTGTACCAATTCAGCAAGTGTTACATACAATACAAGCATTGACAATACACTACCGACATTTACTTCTTGTCCATCGAATATTACTATAGATGCAGGAATTGGGGTTTGTGGTAGAAATGTTCATTATACCGATCCTACCGCAACAGACAACTGTCCGGGAACTGTTACGATCACTCAGACAGATATGAGTGGTTATGTAAATCATGATTTTTTCCCAGTAGGAACAACAAATCAGTCATTTTTAGCAACAGATGCGTGTGGAAATACAGCAGTATGTAGTTTTACAGTTAAAGTGGTTGATGCTCAGGATCCAATTATAACGGGTTGTCCAGCTAATATTGGACCGCTTAATAATGATCCTGGTCAGTGCGGTCGTGTAGTCACATGGACAGCACCCACCGCGTCAGATAATTGCCCAGGAGTAAGTTTGATGACAACACACAATCCGGGTTCATTTTTTCCTGTAGGAACGACTACAGTTACCTATACAGCAACCGATGCCGGAGGTAGAACGAAAACGTGTCAGTTTACTGTAGTAATAGTTGACAATGAAGGACCGGTGATGAGCTGCGAATCAAATCAAACGATTAGCTTGAATGGTGCGTGTAAATTACTGGTTCCAAATTTATTGGATGGTTCATCAGCAACCGATAATTGTTGTTCAGCTGGGACATTTACCTGGACTCAGAATCCAACAGCTGGTACCGAACTTGCATCTGGAGAAGGATCAACACATACGGTCACAATAACTGTTTCAGAATGTAATGGAAATTCTTCTACCTGTACAGTCGTTTTAACTGGAGATGACACAACACCTCCAGTACCAACATGTGAATTACCACAAACAATCACAGTAAATTCATCTTGTATTTTAGTAGTTCCTGATTTAACAAATGGAGCCAGTGCATTAGACAATTGCAGTACAACATTCAGCTGGAGTCAAAATCCAGTTATTGGTACTGGATTAGCATCCGGTGAAGGAACTACCCATACCGTAACCGTTACGGTAAGTGATGGAAATGGAAATTCTGGAACATGTACAGTAATATTAACTGGAGACGATGTTACTGCACCAATACCAACTTGTGAACCTCCACAAACTATTTCATTAAATGCAAGCTGTCAACTCGCTGTTCCGGATCTTACAAATGGAGCATCTGCAACAGACAATTGCAGCACAACATTTAACTGGAGTCAGAATCCGACAATTGGTAACTTATTGGCATCAGGAGAAGGTACCATGCACACAGTGACAGTAACAGTAAATGATGGAAATGGAAATTCTTCAACCTGTACAGTAAAATTAACTGGAGATGATACAACTCCTCCGACCGTTTATTGTCCAGGTCCTCAAACAATAACATTAAATTCCTTATGTCAAATTTTAGTACCTGACTTAGTAGCAAGTTCATCAGCAAGTGATAATTGTTCGAATTCTTTTAGCTGGAGTCAAAGTCCAGGCGTCGGTACTTATTTAGCTTCAGGGGAAGGAATGACACATACCATTACAGTTACCGCTGACGATGGAAATGGAAATACTGGTTTTTGTTTAGTTGTATTGACAGGTGATGATATTACCCCGCCTGTTCCGACTTGCGAGAATGCACAAACAATTGTTTTAGATGCAACATGTAAGCTTGTAGTACCAAACCTAACAAATGATGCATCGGCAACGGATAATTGTTCAACAAACTTTACCTGGTCACAAAGTCCTGCAATGGGGACTTCATTGTCTTCTGGAGAAGGAACTATGCATACAATTACAGTTACAGTTGACGATGGAAATGGAAATAGCTCAACATGTACTGTGAAATTGACAGGAGATGATGCAACACCGCCCGTACCAACCTGTGAAGCACCACAAACGGTGTCTCTAAATGCTTTGTGCAGACTTCCTGTACCCAACTTAATTGATGGGGCATCTGCAACCGATAATTGTGCAGCTACATTTACTTGGAGTCAAAATCCAACTGCAGGAACAACACTTTCATCTGGAGAAGGAGTTATGCATACCGTTACCATTACAGTAAGCGATGGAAATGGAAATAGCACTACCTGCACGACCAAACTGACAGGAGATGATGTAACTCCTCCTGTGCCAGTATGTGAATTTGCACAAACAATAAATTTAAATGCATCTTGTCAATTAGCTGTTCCAAACTTAACAGATGGCGCATTTGCAGTTGATAATTGTACTTTCAGTTTTAGTTGGACTCAGAATCCAACATTAGGCACCTTGTTGGCATCTGGAGAAGGTGTGATGCATACAGTTACCGTTACAGTAAATGATGGAAATGGCAATACATCTACATGTACTGTTAAATTAACTGGAAATGATGTGACACCTCCGGTTCCAATTTGTGAAAGTCCTCAAACAATTACTTTAAATTCTGCTTGCAAATTAATTGTTCCAGATCTTACAGATGGGGCAAGTGCTACAGATAATTGTTCGACTGCATTTAGTTGGACCCAAAATCCAGTTTTAGGTGCTATGTTAAGTTCGGGAGAGGGAACAACGCATACCGTAACAGTAACAGCAAATGACGGAAATGGAAATACGAGTACGTGCACCGTTGTATTGACTGGTGATGATACTACACCACCCGTTCCAACTTGCGAAAGTCCTCAAACAATCGTTTTAAATTCTAATTGTGAATTGTTGGTTCCTAATCTTATTGATGGTGCATCTGCAACAGATAATTGTTCCGGATCATTTACTTGGTCACAATCACCAACAAGCGGAAGTTATTTACCTTCTGGCGAAGGAACAACGCATACGGTTACCGTTACTGTAAGTGATGGAAATGGAAATAGCACAACTTGCACCGTTGTATTAACCGGTGATGATACTACACCACCGGTTCCAACTTGTGAAAACCCTCAAACAATTGTATTGAATGCATCTTGTCAACTGCTGGTTCCAAATCTTACAGATAATGTTTCTGCTATGGATAATTGTTCGACAAGTTTCAACTGGTCTCAATCTCCAACGAGCGGTAGCTTACTGGCTTCTGGTGAAGGAACGACACATACCGTCACGGTTACTGTTTCCGATGGGAATGGAAATAGCACTACGTGCACAGTCATATTAACCGGCGATGATGCTACGCCACCGGTTCCATCTTGTGAGGTACCTCAAACGATTGTGTTGAATGCATCCTGTCAATTGATGGTACCAAATCTTACTGATAATGTATCCGCCACGGACAATTGTTCAACATCGTTTAACTGGAGTCAATCTCCAACGAGTGGAACTTTATTAGCATCAGGTGAAGGGACTACACATACAGTAACAGTTACCGTTGATGATGGCAATGGAAATAGTTCGACATGCACAGTTGTGTTGACTGGTGATGATACCACACCACCGATACCAACTTGTGAAGGGCCACAGACAATAGCATTAGATGCAAATTGTAAATTGGCAGTACCGGATTTAACCAATGATGCATCTGCAACAGATAATTGTTCAACATCTTTCAACTGGAGTCAATCTCCAACAAGTGGCAGTTTATTGTCTTCAGGTGAAGGGGTAATGCATACAGTTACAGTAACGGTTATTGATGGAAATGGAAATACTGCAACATGCACTGTGGTATTAACTGGTGATGACACTACACCCAATGTAACTACCTGTGAAGGACCACAAACAATTGTTTTAGATGCAGACTGTAAATTGTTGGTACCGGATCTAACGGATGATGCAACAACAACAGATAATTGTTCGGGCTCATTCAGTTGGTCGCAAACTCCAACGGCAGGTTCTTTGTTAGCTTCAGGAGAAGGTACAAACCATACCGTAACAGTAACTGCAAGTGATGGAAATGGAAATAGCAGTACCTGCACCGTTGTGTTAACAGGTGACGATACAACCCCACCTGTTGCAACTTGTGAAGTACCACAAACGATTGTATTAGATGCAAATTGTAAATTGGTAGTACCGGATTTAACCAATGATGCATCTGCAACAGATAATTGTTCAACATCATTTAACTGGAGTCAATCATCAACAAGTGGCAGTTTATTGTCTTCGGGTGAAGGAGTTACACATACCATAACTGTCACAGTGAGTGACGGAAACGGAAACAGTTCAACCTGTACAGTCGTTTTGACAGGGAATGATGCTACTGCTCCAACACCAACTTGTGAAGTTCCGCAAACCATTTCATTGAATCCAAGTTGTCAATTACGGGTTCCAAATTTAATTGATGATGCAACTGCTGTTGATAATTGTTCAACTTCATTTACTTGGAGTCAGAATCCTTCAAATGCAACCATGTTAGCATCAGGTGAAGGAGTAACCCATACAGTTACCATAACGGTAAGCGATGGCAATGGAAATAGCACGACATGTACCGTTGTATTAACTGGTGACGATGTTACGCCACCGGTGCCAACTTGTGAAGGACCGCAAACGATTTTATTAAATCCATATTGTACATTAATTGTACCGGATCTTACCAATGATGCAACAGCTACTGATAATTGTTCTACGTCATTTAGCTGGAGTCAGAATCCTGCAATAGGAGCTGGCCTTGCATCAGGAGATGGAGTAACGCATACCGTTACGGTTACAGCAAGTGATGGCAATGGAAATACAAGTACCTGTACAGTTGTGTTAACCGGTGATGATACTTCAGCACCGGAACCAATTTGTGAAGGACCTCAAACCATCGTGCTTAACAGCAATTGTAAATTAAGTGTACCCGATCTGATTGATGGAGCAGATGTAAACGATAATTGTTTTTCATCATTTAGCTGGAGCCAGAATCCTACGATAGGTACCTTGCTTTCTTCAGGTGAAGGAACCACACATACAGTTACGGTGACTGTAAGTGATGGCAATGGAAACAGCAATACTTGTACCGTCGTATTAACAGGTGATGATACTACACCACCTGTGCCAACCTGCGAAGGACCACAAACAATTGTCTTAGATGCAAATTGTAAGTTGGCGGTTCCTGATTTAACGAATGGAGCAAGCGCCACAGATAATTGTTCTGCTTCATTTACTTGGAGTCAATCAACAACAACTGGCACATTATTATCCTCAGGGGAAGGTGTGACACATACAATAACAGTTACAGTCAATGATGGCAATGGCAATAGTGCTAACTGCACGGTTATACTGACAGGTGATGATACTACACCTCCTGTACCTACTTGTGAAGGGCCACAAACAATTGTCTTAAATGCAACTTGTAAATTGATGGTTCCCAATCTGGTTGACGGAGCAACTGTAACCGATAATTGTGCATCTTCATTTACATGGAGTCAATCCAGTCCTTCTGGAACCTTATTGGCATCAGGGGAAGGAGTCATGCATACAATTACTTTAACGGTTAGTGATGGAAATGGAAATAGTAATACTTGTACAGTTAAATTAACAGGTGATGATACCACACCACCTGTGCCAACCTGTGAAAGTGCTCAAACCATTGCAGTGGATGCAAATTGCAAACTAATGGTTCCTGATTTAACAAATGGAGCAAGCGCAACAGATAATTGTGCTTCAACATTTACATGGAGTCAATCAACTTCTGCCGGTACACTTTTAAATTCAGGGGAAGGAGTTACCCATACAATTACTGTAACAGTCAACGATGGAAATGGCAATAGTTCAACCTGTACCGTCGTATTAACAGGAGACGATACAACACCACCAACAGCCAGCTGTAAAAACATAACCGTTCAATTGGATGGAGCAGGAAATGTTAGCATTCTTCCTGCTGATGTGAATAATAATTCTACAGATAATTGTTCAGGATTGGTATTAACAAGTGTTTCACCCAATAGCTTTACATGTTCAAATAAAGGCGCAAATACGGTTACTTTATTTGTAACGGATGCTGCCGGAAATGTATCTTCTTGTACTTCTACGGTAACAGTTGAAGATAATATTCTACCGCAGATTAGTTGTCCGGGAAATAATACTGTTAATAACACACCAGGCATTTGTGGAGCTGTTTATAACTATACAACTCCTGTTGGAACGGATAATTGCCCAGGAGCGACTACTGTTAGAACCGCAGGATTAGCTAGTGGAGCAACTTTCCCAATTGGATCAACAACTGTTACATACAAAGTAACAGATGGGGTTGGACTGAGTGCAACCTGCAGTTTTACAGTGACTGTAGTCGATAATGAAAAACCAATGATTACTTGTCCGACAAATATTGTAGATAGCACAGGCGTGGATTCATGTATTAAGAAGGTGACATTTGCAGTATCAGCAACAGATAATTGTGAATTGGCTCCTTTGAACTATTCTCATACCAGCGGCAGTACATTCCCGATTGGGACAACAACAGTTACAATTACTGCTACCGATCTTAGTGGAAATTCTAAATCTTGTACGTTTACAGTAACAATAAACCGTCGAACTGAAAAATGCAATGGAAAAGATGATGACTGTGATGGTTTAATTGATGAAGGTTTTGATATGGACAATGACGGAGTAGCAGATTGTTTTGATAACTGTCCAACTGTTTCCAATCCAAACCAAGCAGATTCAGATTGTGATGGAGTTGGAAATGCTTGTGATGTTTGTCCAGGAGGAAATGATAAGATTGACAATGATCATGACGGAAGACCGGATTGTAAATATCCACCCAGCTTTGCAAATATCATTTCATCGTGGAAATGTAGTGGAGGAACAAAGGTTATAGTATGTACAAGGACAAACTCTGGTGGATATAAAACAGTTTGTACTTACTATTCAGCTGTTGCAACTCATATTGCATACGGTGGTTATCTCGGACCATGCAATGAGGCAAATTGTTCAGAATCTCTAAAAAGAATTGCTAGTGAAGATAAAGCATATAGAGAATTAGAGTCACATGATCCAAATACAGTGTATGGAAATAGAAATGACATGACGCTGTATCCAAATCCTGTAAGAGATGAACTTAACATTGAATTTGATAATCCAGTAATTAATGGAACGCTTCAAATATTCAATTGTCAGGGAGAGATTATCTATAAAAAGGAAATTAGTAATATTACCCTTGAATTGCGTGTGGATCTTTCCAATGAGGCACGTAAATTAAATTCAGGAATCTATTTTGTAAGATTTGAGGATGATACACAGCGAATTATTCGCAAGTTTTCAGTTATGGATTAAATAACTAATTAGAACTACTCCAAATATTATTTCATTTAGGTGTTGGAATATTTGGAGTAGTTTTAAATTTATGTTGTATTTTTGAATAGGGATATACCTATTTAAATTCATACTACATGTGGGCTTTTCTTAAATCCTTCCTCTTTTATATCGGATTCGGTATTAATGCAATAGGAATTCTAGTATCATTGGTAATTATAATTTCAGATGCTATTAAAGGTTCCTCCTCAAAAAATGGAACGTGGCTTCTGATTGTTCTTGGCCTATGCCTATGGTTAGCCTTGTGCTGGTATTTAAAAAGTATCGGTAAAATTGGTTTAGCGACCAATATGGTCATGTTGCCTGCAATCCCAATTGGCGGGTATGGATTATTCATACTTCTGTTTATTATTTTGAAACCCGATATGAAGTAGACCTTCAATTCCAGTAAACAGGAAGCACATCAAATAATCGAGTCCAGAAATGCAAGTAAGAAGACTATAAAATTTTCACAGAACACCATTCCGTGATAAAAAGTAATCATTTACGATTTGGAGTATTACTAGTTGATTCAATCTTAATTTAGTCAAAAGGAATTCATACGATTCATTTTTGAATCTAGGGTTTAAACCCTAGATTCAAAAATAGGGAGCATTTCAAATAATCAATTCCAGAAATCAAGTGAGAAGACTATAAAATTATTCCAGAACACCGTTCCATGAAAGAAAGGAATCAATTGCGATTAGGAGTATTAATTGTTGAATCAATCTTAATTAAGTCAAAAGGAATTCATACGATTCATTTTAA
The DNA here is from genome assembly GCA_016714025.1 of Saprospiraceae bacterium. Lineage (NCBI taxonomy): Bacteria > Pseudomonadati > Bacteroidota > Saprospiria > Saprospirales > Saprospiraceae > Saprospiraceae bacterium. Next base: position 918,844 of record JADJOB010000002.1, read on the forward strand.
AAACTAGGGTTTAAACCCTAGTTTTTAAAATTGATTCAATCAGAAATTTTGCTTATTCAATCATGATTGCCGCAAGTTTGATAGATTTAGAATTCAAAATTTTAATACATGTGTAGCTTTTTATATTTTGTTCTAAATATAATAGCTAAGAAAGTGTCTTTAGTAATGGTATATGTGCATCTTGTTTGGGTAACAAAAAAGCGAATACCATATTTGCGTTCTAAAGAGTTAAGAAAAAAAACCTGGTTTCATATACTCGAATACGCAAAAAGTAAGCATATTAAAATTGATCATATCAATGGATATAGAGATCATTGTCATTGTTTAGTTCAATTAAAGTCAAATCAAAATCTGCAATCAATTGTACATTTATTAAAAGGTGAATCTTCCCACTGGATCAATGAACAGAAATTGTTGGATGAGCTGTTTCAATGGCAAGCAGGATTTTATGCTGCCTCAGTATCCCCTTCAAAATTGAAATTTGTTAGAAAATATATTCAGAATCAAGAACGGCATCATCAATCCGGTTCACTTATAGATGAATTAGATAATCACTTTCCTGATGTGAAATCTGAGGTTTAAACCCCAGATTTCACATCAAGAAACTCACCAAACAATCGAGTGCAGAAATCCACTAACAAGATTGTAAACTTATCAGATAAAATCCCATACTTCTTCATTAGAAAGGGTTCCTTTTCAATTTGGAATTCCAATAGTTGAATCAATCTTAAGTAATTTAAAAGGAATTCACGCCATTCATTTTTAAATCTAGGGTTTTAACCCTAGATTTAAAAATAGGGAGCACATCAAATAATCGGGCCCCGAAATCTAAGTAGCAAGATTGTATAATTATCTAAAATAACCTCAACATTCCTTGTCGGTATGCTACCATTCTAAATTTGAAGTCTCAATGTTAGAATTGCGTTTTATTAAATCAAATGGAATTCACACGATTCTTTTTCAAACCTGGGGTTTTAAATCCCAGGTTTGAAAATAGGAAGTTCATCAAACAATTCTGAGCAAGGATTCACGAAAAAGAATATGTAAATATTTCAAGAGACATCATGTATCATCATGATAAAATTAGCATTCTCAAATTGAGGGAATTAATTTTTTATTCAGACAAATGTTAAGTAAGACGGAACGCACATTATGCTTTTTAAAATCTGGGGTTTAAAACCCCAGATTTTAAAATTAGAAGCAACAATTCGATTGAAAGGAAAAACGTAAAAATTCAGGAAAGTGACATTAAACGACATCTAAAGTGAAAAATCGAACCCAAAAATCATCCTTCATCCCAAATCTAAGGATTCAAAGAATAATTGGAATAGCGTTTAGATTTTCGTTTCAGATTTTTAATAAACACCCAATAAGGATTTTATACGATCTAAAATTTCTAAATTTTTATTTTTTATATTAAATTTTAAACTGAATGTATTAATTGCAATGTGAATTACTTTTATATAGATTAAATGAATCATATGAAATTATTCAAAAAAAGATTAGGTAATTTCGACTACTTCAAACTACATTTACAATTCGTTTAGTAGCACCCACTCTCAACACTTCTTTTAATTTACCCAATTCTTTTGACTCAATAATTTAAAGCCAAATCCAAAACGGATTTAATACCCTTTCTTGAGACTCTAGAAATTTTTTTATTCATACCCTCTTATGGAAAAGCAATTTTACCCCCAGCTAAGGGACTTAGCTTGTATTGTACTAATTATTGGTACATACTTTTCTGGCTTTTGTCAAGTTGGAAAATATCAACAAGTATCCAAAGAACGGATATCCGTTTTTTGTTCAACGCCTCCTAGTATTAACTGTCCCGCTGATTTTAATTCATGTCCCGGAAGTTCAATTCATCCAAATGTTAGTGGTACTGCTGTCGCTCTAAAAGGAAGTCTTGAATGTGATGAACCATTGGTTACTTACAAGGATATAATAGTTAAAACTGGAAATTGTGTTGGTGCTTCTTTAATTCAAAGAGTTTGGACGGCAACAGATCCAAATGATGCCAGCCTGCGAGCATTTTGCATACAATATATTAACACCTTAGATACCACAGCTCCTGAACTTTATAACTGCCCTAAAGATACTGTTCTATTAAGTAATGATAAATGTACAACAAGTTATAAATGGAAAATGCCTTTGGTTTCAGACCATTGCGGTAACTATTGTGTTACCAGTTCTCATGTAAATGGTGGTGAATTCGCAATTGGTACGCATACTGTTATAATTACTGTAACAGATGATTGTGGAAACACAAGCCGATGTATTTTTAATGTGGTTGTAATTTCTAATTGTTGCAATGTACCACCTATTATACATTGCCCTTCAAACTTCCTTGCTTGTTCAGGTAGCTCAATAGATCCAAATACAACAGGGAAGCCGACCGTTTTAAAGGGAAGTCCTGCTTGCAAAGAACCTCTACTAAATTATTCTGATAAATTAAATTATTTTTCTAATTGTAATTATTCAATTGAAAGAACCTGGACTGCTACAGATCCGGATCATTCTAATTTATCAGCACATTGCACTCAGTTGATTCAAATTAAAGATACCATTCCTCCAATATTTACTTTTTGCCCGCCGAATATAACCGTTCAATCAGATGCCGATTGTACAGCCAAGGTGAGTTGGGCAAATCCGATTGCAACTGACAATTGCGGTATTGCTTCAATTACAAGTTCTGTTCCATCTGGATATCAATTTACACTTGGATTGGCAGCGGTTTCAATTATTGCTACCGATAATTGTGGCAATACCTCTAAGTGTGAATTTTTAGTAACAGTTGAAGAAAATTGTTGCAATAAGAATCCTATAATTCATTGTCCATCAGATTATCAAGGCTGCCCAAATAGTTCAACCAATCCGGCTGTAACAGGTCAAGCAACCGCAAGTCCCGGAAGTTCAAAATGCAGACAACCACTCATTACTTACAATGATGATACAATTCACTACAGCGCATGTTTTATTGAAATTCATAGGACCTGGTTAGCAACTGATTTGGATAAACCTAGTTTAATGGATTATTGCGTTCAGAAAATTATTCTGAAAGATGATCATCCACCGGTGATTACATTTTGTCCACCCAACATAACAGTTCAATCAGATGATGATTGCCTTGCTACGGTTCGTTGGAACGAACCAGCTGCAACCGATGATTGTGGTGCTGTTTCTATTACAACATCTGTCCCATCAGGATATCGTTTTACATTGGGTCTTGCAGCAGTTTCTGTCATTGCTACGGATTTATGTGGGAATACTTCTAAGTGTGAATTTTTAGTAACTGTTGAAGAAAATTGTTGTAAGAAAGCTCCGGTATTAAACTGTCCGGCAAATTATAGTTCTTGTCCGGGATCTGATATACAGCCTGCAACTACAGGAGTCGCAAGTGCAACTCCTGGAAGTACGCATTGTGCAAATCCGGTATTATCGTATCAGGATGATACCATTCAAAATGAAAATTGTTTATTACTCTTAAACAGAACCTGGACAGCAACGGATCCTACACATCCTTTGTTATCAACGACCTGTATTCAAACCATTCGTTTGGAAGATAAAACCGGTCCTGTATTAACCAATTGTCCGACAGACATTACGATAAAATCAGATGCAGATTGCACAGCAAGCGTCGCGTGGAATCATCCAATTGCAACGGATGCTTGTGGTGATATTACATTAACTGAATCCATTGCATCCGGATCTAAATTTCAAGTTGGAACAACAAGTGTTTCAATTACCGCAACTGATAAATGTGGAAATACTTCGAGTTGTACATTTAATATTACAGTTGAAGAGAATTGTTGCAAAACCATTCCAATTATTCATTGCCCTGCAGATTATACAAGCTGTCCGGGAGCTGTCATCGAACCAGGAATTTCCGGACAAGCAACGGCATCACCTGGAGATACCAATTGTAGCCAGCCAATTGTTACATTTACTGATGAAATTCTAAGCCAATCCACTTGCTTTACAAGCATCAATAGAATTTGGAAAGCAACTGATCCTGTTTTTCCGAATTTATATACTACCTGCATTCAAAAAATTATTCTTCAAGATATTGAAGCACCGGTATTTACATCCTGTCCGATTGACTTAACGGTTGCATCAAATGATTTGTGCACAGCAGTAGTTAACTGGAATGATGCAACTGCAACCGATGCTTGCAGTCAAGTTGTTTTTACAAGTACCATTGCATCTGGTTCTACCTTCCCATTGGGAACAACACTTGTTGTAATTACAGCCACAGATGCTTGTGGAAATTCAAGCAATTGTAATTTTAATATTACAGTAACTGAAAATTGTTGTAATAATCCACCAGTTATCAGTTGTCCGGAAGATTTTACCGGCTGTCCAGGTTCAAGTTTGGATACTTCTAATACAGGTAGAGCCATTGCAGATCCATTTCAACCAGTGTGTCAAGCAGCTGTCATTGCTTTTACAGATGTAGTTTTATCAAACGACCCATGTCGAACAATCATAGCCCGATTATGGACAGCTACAAACCCAAAAAATAATTTGCAAACGCAATGTACTCAGACGATTTTACTTGAAGATGTGGATCAACCTGTATTTGCAAATTGTCCTGGAGATATTACGGTAGATCCACAATATGATTGCAATGCTAATGTAAGTTGGAACGAGCCTACCGCCAGTGATAATTGTGGAATTCTTTCAGTAGAAAAATCCCATGAACCAGGATCTGTATTTTCAAAAGGAAGCACACGTGTAGTATATACTGCAACCGATTTATGTGGAAATACAAGTTCTTGTTGGTTTTTTATTGAAGTATCTGAAAAATGTTGTTTTAAAAATCCGGTTTTAAATTGTCCTGCTGACTTTCACGGATGTCCTGGATTAGGTGTTGATCCATTTGTAACGGGTATTGCTACTGCTGCTCCTGGAAGTACGGAATGTTTTCAACCAAATATTACCTACTCGGATCGAATTCTTACAGATGGTCCATGTTCCGGTGCAATCAGTCTTGAGCGGACCTGGACAGCAACAGATCCCGCACTGCCAAATTTAAAATCCGAATGTATACAACGCATCGAATTGAAGGATGATATAAAACCAATTTTAATGAATATCCCAGCCAATATCACAGTGGATGCAAATGGAGCATGCAATGTGGCAGTTTATTGGCCAAAACCTGAAGCTGGTGACAATTGTAAATTATTAAGCTTAACTTCCAATTATAACTCAGGAGATTTGTTTCCTAAGGGAACCACAAATGTAATTTATACTGCAATGGATTATTGTGGAAATACAACAACAAATGGATTTCAGGTTTTTGTTGAGGGTACAGAAGTAGCAGTGAAGTGCCCGAATGATACTTCTGTAGTTCGTACAGATCCATTTTTGAATGGAGCGATAGTGAATTGGAACCACCCTACAGTGGCGTATTGTCAGCCATGTCAGGATGATATACCCGGTATGATCTATATGGGAGAATTAAATGGACACAGATATTTCTGTTCGAAAGGTGGGGCTAACTGGAATGCTGCCCGCATATCATGCGAACTCATGGGAGGTACTCTTGCGTGTATAACTTCTGAAGAGGAAAATAAATTCATTGCTTCTAAATTAAATGGTCAAACAGCTTGGATCGGAGGTACAGATGAAAAAGTTGAAGGCTGGTTTGAATGGATAGATAAATCTCAATTTAGTTTTACCAGTTGGATGCCTGGTCAACCAAATAATGGATCGAATAATGAAGACTACATAGAAATGTTTCCAGATGGTAACTGGAATGATCAAAATGCATTAGCAAACAGAGAGTTTGTTTTAGAATTACCATGTTATGAACTAAAACAAATTGGGGGTCCGGTTAAAGGAGATCTTGTGCCTTGTGGAACCAACCAAATTACCTATGTAGCAACAAAAGAAGGTAAATCCGATACCTGTAGTTTTAATGTGTCTGTTGATTGTGACCAAGAAACAATTTATTGCAAACCAAAAGCACAAAGCAGCAGCTACATGTTTATCAATAGGGTTGAATTTTCTACCATTGATACGACTACCGGTAACAATGGGGGATATCATTACTTCAGTAAACCCTGTGGTGTAATAGATGAGGGACAAACCTATTGGTTGTGTGTTACACCAGGTTATTTGAGTACTAATTATAAAGTGTATTGGAAACTTTGGATAGATTTTAATGCAGATGGATATTTTGATCCATTTACCGAAGAGGTTGTATATGGTTATGGCAATACTTCTATGTGTGCAAATATTAAAATGCCTTCCAATTTACCAAGAGCACTTACACGGATGCGTATTATAATGTCTTATTCAGATTACCCACCGAATCCATGTTTTTCGCCTCTCTTCGGAGAAGTTGAAGATTATTGCATTGCAATGGATGGAGCTGTATCATTGGGTTCAGGCATTGGAGTAGGATCTATTCGAGTAAAACCAGAAGAATTGGTTTCCAAAGAATTTAATCGTATGGAAATTGCCGATGAAAAACTTACAATTTATGAGGATCCACAAATTTCATTTTTGGTTGATTTGTTTCCAAATCCAAGTTCCCAGGCTGTAAGTATTAATAGTATTGTCGGTGAAATTTCAGAGTTTGAAATATATAACAGCAATGGAAAATTAATTCTGCATAGTGATCCGCAATTGACTAAAAATGAAAATTTAATATCAGTTGAAGATTGGGCGAATGGAATTTATACCATTATAATTCGAAGTAAATCTTCTGATCAAATCATTAAACGATTTATTGTAAACCACTAGAATCAATTACGAATTACGAATTATGAATTACGGATTACGAATTTCAAATGGGTAATGGTTGAAATAATTCGTAATTGAAAATTCGTAATTCGTAATTGAATTTCTGAAACGGTATGAAGCAAGCCGGTCTATTTTATAATGGATCGGCTTTTTTATTTTGAATCGATATGAAATTGTTATGAATTTTAGTTTTTTGTGAATTAGAGTAGCCCAATTTGGTTTGTCTGGATTTAATAGAATAGGTGTACATTAAATATTATTGTTATTTTAGCATTTCAATAAAAACCAGTATCAATGGCTTACTCTCGTCGTGACGTTTTAAAAACCTTGGGAATTGCAACAGGAGCTTCAGCGTTTCATATTCCGGATTTAGCAAAATTGTTAGGAGAAATTCCAAATCCACTCCATAAAACCTTAGACAAACCAATTACTGCAATAACTTTAGGTGCTGGATCTAGAGGCAATGTGTATGGAAATTATGCAATTTCCAATCCGGATCAAATAGATATTGTTGGAGTAGCAGAACCCATCCCTTTACGAAACGAACGGTATAGTAAGAAACATAAAATTGCAACAGAAAATCGTTTTGTTACATGGGAGCATGTTTTTCAAAAGCCAAAATTTGCAGATGCAATTATCATTACTACACCCGATCATTTACATTATGGTCCGTGTATGAAAGCACTTGCAATGGGATATGATGTTCTTTTGGAAAAGCCAATGGCTCAGACTGAAAAAGAATGTAGGGATATATTAGCCCTTACAAAAAAAACAGGTGCCATTGTAGGGTTATGTCACGTTTTAAGATACGCACCGTATTTTATTAAATTGAAGGAGCTTATTCATAATGGTTCCATCGGTGAACTAATAAGTATTCAACATTTTGAGCCTATTCAACATATTCACATGGCCCATTCGTTTGTAAGAGGGAATTGGCATAATTCTAAAGAAAGTACACCAATCATATTAGCAAAATCCTGTCATGATTTAGATATCATGCGGTGGTTAGTTGGTAAACCTTCTGTTCGTGTTGCAGCATTTGGAAATTTAAAATGGTTTAATAAGCAAAATGCACCGGCGGGAAGTACCGCACGATGTCATGACGGTTGTGCAATTGAATCAACCTGTCCCTATTCTGCAGTGAAAATTTATTTGCGCGAACGAAGTTATACCTATGTGTTTGATTTGCCAGAACAAAAAGAATTGGTTCCGGATGCGATTATGAATTATCTGAAGACAACTAATTATGGAAGATGTGTGTATCGAATGGACAACGATCAATGTGATCATTACGTCATGAGTTTATTGTTTGAAGGAGGAATTACGGCCAGTTTTAATATGGAAGCATTCACAGGCTACCATGGGCGTAGAACGCGTGTCATGGGAAGTATGGGAGATTTGACTGGGGATATGGAACAATTTGTGCACACTGATTTTCGTACCGGTAAAACTACCAATTGGGATAGCAAATCCTTTGATGAAGGAGCCTATAAAAATCATGGTCACGGAGGTGGTGATTACAGGTTGATGCAAGATTGGGTTCAGGCAGTTGCACAAAAAAATCCCAATTTGCTAACTTCTACTATCGACGCATCCATTGAAAGTCACTTGATGGGATTTGCAGCCGAGAAAAGTCGAAAGAATAAAAAAATTGTTGATATTAGATTGTAGTGTTTGTTATTTAAAAAATAACTTACATCCTGATTTTATAAAATTTCAATTATTCAAATATTTTGTGATGCTTTGATATGGGTTTGAATAGAAGAATACCGCTACTTTTAGTTTATTATACCTTGTTTTTATTTGCTTGTACCAATTCAGAGCAAGTTAAAAAGGTCGCAAGCAGTTCAGAACATGCTGAATTAGAACGCTTGAACCAATTAATCTCTCAGCATCCCAATGTGGACTCATTTTATTTTATGAGGGGCCTTTATAATTTTAATCAAGAGGCTTATGAATTGGCGATTGAAGATTTTCAGATGGCTTTGAAAATTGATTCTATCCGGCAACCCAATTATTATTTTTATTTATCAGATGCTTATTTGTACAATTTACAATCCCGGGATGCTTCTCAAGTAATGGATAAAGCCATGAGTTTATTTCCAAATCATGCAGAAACTATTTTGAGAAGTGCCAGACTCAGATTGGTCCTTAAGCAATACATACCGGCAATGACGGTATTAGACAAATTGTTTGTAAGAGATCCACAAAATTCAAAAGCGTATTTACTAGCAGGGCAGATTTTCTATGAGATGGGAGATACCGGAAGAGCAGTAAATGCCTATCAAAAAGCAGTTGATTTTAATCCGGATTTGAGAGAAGCTTGGATTCGACTGGGGGAGTTGTTGTGTGAATTGGGAACCATTAAGTGCATACCCTATTTTAATAATGCAATACGAATGGATAGTTTGGATCCGGAAGTATATCATAAAAAAGCATTTTGTTATGCACAGTTGGGTAAATATAAGGAAGCCATTGAATCTTATAGATCCAACATCATTCGATTTCCTGCTTATGAACCTTCATTTTATAATTTAGGATTGCTCTATCTGGAAATGGATTCATTGGATCTCGCACTGGATCATTTCATGATATCAGTCCAAATCAACCCAGCGGAAGCAAGCAGCTATTATCAGCGAGGAATTGTTTTTCAAAAAATGAAGAAAACGCAAGAAGCAAAAAATGATTTTCAAAAGGCATTGCAGTTAGATAGTAGTTTGATTGAAGCAAAGCAAGCGTTGGAATTGATGAAATAGTAGAATGCTGTTTGATTCTTAAATGGTATCAATACAAACGCACTAATTATTAATTAGTAAATTATAATTTTTCTAGAGTTTTTTATTTGGAGGGAATTAGACTTCCACTACAAAAAAAATATTAATCAAGCATTTATACTTGAGGACTTAAACAAGAACTTACAATTCATGCGAATTTTTAAATGAAAATGGATTTACTAAAATTTAATGCCTTTAATTCCCCGAATACTTCAATATAAATTTTATATACTTTATTTTAGATAATAAAAAAAGTACATCCTGATCTGCATTGCCGCTGGTAGGAAAACTGATTTCTACGACAGAATCAAACGATCCGTTTCCAATTACAAAGGATGGCAATAAATTTACTGTAGCGGTTCCAATCAATAAGGAATTATCATCGAAAAGGGGAATCGGCGTGGTAGTAATCGGGATATTATGTTCTTCTTTGGCAAGTATTGAATATTCTGCTGGATTATAAGGTTCAAAGGTTTTTACGGCAACATTAACCTGAATTAAATCGTAAATGCAAACATCTGTTGTGGTACGATACCATTTATAGACTCGGGTGTTACCGGTTACATACGTATCATAGGTCAATCCTCCTCCATGAGAATTTACCGGCGCTGTGATTTCATAAGTATTATTCTTGTGTTTGGATGCATCGCATTTTGCATCATTTTCATCGCATTGAAAACAGAATAAACATACCAGAAGTAAATAAAGGAAAGATTTAAAATTCATCGCAAGCCATTTTGTAGTTAAGAATTGGTTTTAGGATGATTCTATAAGCAAGATAGCTTAATTTGTTTATTTTATTCTAAAATTTGGAATCATTTTAGCACCAGGCTTGTTATAATTAGATAATTTTCATCTTATTTTCAAAAAAATTTCTACCACATGGCAGTATTAAAAGTTATCGAAATCATGTCCTCTTCCAAAAAATCCTGGGAGGATGCAACCGAAACCGGAATCGCAAAAGCATCTAAAACACTTAAAAACATTCGCTCTGCCTGGGTACAGGACCAATCTGTAGTGGTCGATAAGGGGAAAGTAAAAGAATACCGCGTCAGCCTCAAATTGAGTTTTGAGGTGGTCTAAATTTTATACAAATAGCAGATAATTAATTTAATACGTATTAAATTAATATCAAATATTAAATCGCTTTAAAAGCCTTAACTTTGGCTTTTGAAATTTAGTGTGATGATCCAGATTAGCTTTCCGGACGGAAGAAAACAAGAATACCCTGTAAATACTACAGCTTTAGAAATTGCAAAGTCTATTAGCGAAGGCTTGGCTCGCAATGTTTTGGCAGCAAAAGTAAATGGTGTCGTTGTCGATGCAGATCGCCCCATTGATTCCAATGCTTCCTTGCAATTATTAACCTGGTCTGATAAAGAAGGCAAATCCACTTTTTGGCATTCTTCGGCACATCTTATGGCCGAAGCTTTGGAAACGTTCTTTCCTGGAATCAAATTTGGAATTGGTCCTCCAATCGAACAGGGTTTTTATTATGATGTGGATCCCGGGGATCAGGTAATTTCTGCTAACGACCTTTTAAAAATCGAACAAAAAATTATCGAACTGGCTCGCCAGGCAAATCCCTATAAACGAGAATCGGTTTCTAAAGAATATGCACTCAACTATTTTAAAGATAAAGGAGACGAATATAAACTCGAATTAATTAACGAGCTGCAAGATGGTAACATCACGTTTTATCATCAGGGCAATTTTACAGATCTCTGCAAAGGTCCTCACATTCCAAATACAGGGTTTGTTAAAGCAATTAAATTGACAAGCATCGCCGGCGCTTATTGGAGAGGTGATGAAAAACGCAAACAACTTACACGCATTTATGGAATCAGTTTTCCAAAAGCCAAAGAACTCGAGGATTATTTGATTTTATTGGAAGAAGCCAAAAAGCGGGATCACAGAAAATTGGGACAGGAATTGGAGTTGTTTATGTTTTCTGAAAAAGTGGGAGCCGGTTTACCAATCTGGTTACCTAAAGGAACCGCCTTGCGTCAACGACTGGAAGATTTTTTAAAACAAGAGCAAATTAAACGTGGATACACTCCGGTAATTACACCACATATCGGACATAAATCATTATACCAAACCAGCGGCCATTGGGAAAAATATGGCCAAGATTCATTTCAGCCGATTCATACCCCACGTGAAGGCGAAGAGTTTTTATTGAAGCCTATGAACTGCCCGCATCACTGCGAAATTTATGGGCATAAACCGAGATCGTACCGCGATTTGCCTTTGCGAATTGCAGAATTTGGAACAGTCTATCGATACGAACAAAGTGGGGAGCTGCATGGATTAACCCGTGTACGTTCGTTTACCCAAGATGATGCGCATATTTTTTGTACACCGGAACAAGTCAAAAATGAATTTTTAAATGTGTTGGACTTGACCATGTTGGTTATTAAAAAATTAGGATTCGATCATTTTACTGCCCAAATCTCTTTAAGAGATCCAGAAAATAAAGAAAAATATATCGGCTCAGAAGAAAACTGGGTTAAAGCCGAACAGGCAATTATCGATGCAACAAAAGAAGTGGACCTGGTAACGACCACCGAATTGGGAGAAGCTGCATTCTATGGACCTAAATTGGATTTTATGGTTAAAGATGCTTTAGGTCGTTCCTGGCAATTGGGTACCATTCAGGTTGATTACAATCTACCGGAACGCTTTCAATTGGAATACATTGGTGCTGACAATTCCAAACACCGGCCTGTGATGATTCATAGAGCCCCCTTTGGTTCGATGGAACGTTTTATAGGAGTACTCACCGAACATTGTGCAGGTAAATTTCCATTGTGGTTGACTCCGGATCAATTTGCAATTTTACCAGTAAGTGATAAATATCTCGATTATTCCAATTCGCTGCAATCAAAATTAGAAGCAGCCGGTTTTCGCGGATTTATTGATGATCGTGTGGAATCAATTGGCAAAAAAATTCGCGATACGGAATTAAAAAAGGTTCCTTACATGTTGATTATTGGAGAAAAAGAAGTGGATCAACAAAATGTATCTATACGTCGCCAAGGATCAGGGGATCAGGGTGCAAGCACTTTGGACGAATTCATTGCCTTGCTACATTCCAATTTATAGTTTTTGCATAATCAGACTTCTTTCTTAGAAAAGGTACTTGAATATATTAAGGGTTTTGAACAACAATTACCTGAACTTCCGGATGGGATTCTTCCGTTGCTTCCATACAATCAAGAAGAAGTGTTGGAATTGGCGAAACAGTTTTACCATAAATTTTATTTAAAGAATCATGCGAGATCATTGATTCTTGGAATTAATCCAGGCCGCTTGGGTGCGGGTTCAACCGGCATTCCATTTACCGATGCAAAACGTTTATTAGAGGATTGTGGAATTCAAAATCAGTTAAAATCCTATGAACCGTCTTCGGTTTTTATTTATAAAATGATTGAAGCATATGGCGGTGCGGAATTATTTTATTCCGACTTTTTTATTAGTTCCACCTCTCCCATTGGGTTCGTTAAAAGTGGTAAAAATTACAATTATTACGATGAACCAAACCTATTGACCCGTTTAAAACCGTACATCCAATTTCAATTAGAACGCCTGCTGAATTTAGACCTGAAAAGGAATGTGGTTTTTTGTTTGGGTGAAGGTAAAAATTATCAATTCTTAAACGAATTAAATAAATCGAAGCAATGGTTTGGAAAAATCCATGCACTGCCTCACCCGCGATTCATTGTCCAATATAAGAGCAAGGAGCTGGATGCCTATATTGATCGATATCTACAAGCATTCATATTAAAATAATCCGTATTTGTTTTTGAATTTCCAAATTCATTAACGTTCCATTTACCAATTCTTAAAAGCACTTAACATTGATCAAATAAGAAAAAATTACTTTTGTGGCCTCAAAATTAAACACAATACAAAATGAAAAAATTAATTGCAATTATTACCCCGGTATTATTTTTAGTTTCTTGTAAAAATGTAGAGCAATTCCGTGCTCCTATTGAAGCATTATCTGCTGATTGGGAAAAAGCTACAACTGCTGTAACAGAAGTTGGAACAATGTTAGGCGCTGCACAATCTTCATTGGCTTCTTTAAAAGATAGTTTAATGGTAGATCCAAAAATGGCTGCTAAGATGAAACCTGAAATGACAGCTTCATTAGACTCTATGAAAACTGCATTTATGGCACAAACTGAAATGATCGGTGGAATGGCTTCTGAAGTTACTTCTTTTGCTGGTAGCTGGCAGGAAATGTCAACCAAATTGGCTGCTTTGAAAGAAGGTTTGGCTTCTGGAAAATTAGAAGGCGATGTAATGGCTCAGGTTAACGAACTTAAAACAGCTGTTATGGATGCTTCTACAAAAGCAGATGGTTGGAAATCTAAATTAGATGCTACAAAAGCTGCTGCAATGGCTGCTTACGAAATGTATAAGCAAAAAGCAATGGTAAAGTAATTTTACCAGGAGAAATAAATCGAAATAGATAAATCAAAGGGGATTCTGGAAACGGGATCCCCTTTTTTTTGTGGTTTTTGTGAATCCAATGGGTAAATGATAGATTCCAAAATGGTATTTATTTCAAAGAAAACCTTTAAAAATTAAATTCCTGATTGGAATGTTTATTGTACCAGGGCAGCCTTACGAAATGGCTTGAATTTATAAAAATAATAACTCGCCAAAAGCAAAAAGGGCAACACGGAGGCGATTATTTTAAAATTCATACCTAAGAGTCCCACCAATAATATAAAGAGCACCAGCAAGGAGAGAGCTAGAATTCCAATGCCGTTGAGTTTGGTTAAAGGCTTTGGATATACTATACAAATCAACAAAATAAGCTGGCTGAGAATTCCAGTTAGAATCAGTGGATGGGTCAGCGTATTCAATAGGTCTCCTTCTTTTGTCAATATCGTTAACTCGAGTTGATAGAAAAAAGATGAATGATCACCCGGCCATTCCAAATAACAAAAAGAAAAGCTAACAAGTAATAATATATTTAGTAGTCTTTGAACCAACATCGCTGATTATTTTAGATTAAAAATAATCAAACTTGCTGATTTCAAATAACTATTTAAATTTCTTGGCTGTAAATTTTATTTAACTATTTGCTAGACCCGCTCCAAACTTTTCTTAACGAATTCATGCAGTCCTTCACCTTGCAACATATGTTGATCGAGCAGAGCCAATTTAAACAAGTAATCGGCAACTTCCTTTTGCTTTTCAGGATCTGTTTCTGAAAGAATCTTTTGTGAGACCAACGGATGATTTCCATTGATTACACTTTCAAAGTGATTTAAAAATGGATTGTCTTCAGAATCTCCTTTCATGGCTGACATCATGTATTGCATTTCTGTCATGCGCCGCATAAATTCTGGCTTTACAATAAGTACGGGAGGATCATTTGGGGAAAGGGATTTGACTTCAGTTTTACTGGCTTTATTAGTTGGTAAAGATTTAAATAATTCTTCAATGGTTTTTTGTTCACTCTCCGATAAAACCAATTCTGTTTGATCTCCTTTATCTATCAGATGATTCAGGGTATCTGAATCAACTCGCTTAAAAGTCATTTCAGCTTTCATTTCCAAATGCTGTATAAAATGATTATCCAGTACATTGTTTAAAAGCAATACATCGTAACCATGTTCTTTTGCATTTTGAACACTTCGATAGTGTAATTTTAAATCATTTGTATATAAAGCAATCAGACGATTGTCTTTGTCTTTCTGTGTGTCTTTTATTTTTTCTTTATATTCCTCAATAGTGAAACATTCTTTATCTGAATTTTCCAATAAGGTAAAGGACATGGCTTTTTCAGCAAATTTTTCATCAGATACCAATCCGTATTTTACGAATGTACTGATGTCATTCCATTTATTTTGGAAGTCTTTACGATCTTTTTTAAACAGCTCACTTAATTTTTCTGCCACCTTTTTAGTGATGTAGCCTGATATTTTTCGAACGTTGCTGTCCGCCTGTAGATACGATCTGGATACATTCAATGGAATATCCGGTGAATCAATTACACCGTGTAAAAGCATTAAAAATTCTGGAACTATTTCTTTTACATCGTCGGTAACAAAAACCTGATTGCTGTAAAGGTGAATTTTATTTTTCTGAACTTCAAAGTTTTGTCTGATTTTAGGAAAATACAAAACACCCGTCAGATTAAAAGGAAAATCAATATTCAAATGAATCCAGAACAGCGGTTCTTCTGCGTAAGGATACAATTCATTGTAGAAAGATTTGTAGTCCTCATCTGTTAAATCAACCGGGGTCTTTTTCCAAAGGGGGTCGGTGTTGTTGATAATATGAGCTGTTTCAACCTCTTTTTCAGTTTCGCCTTCTTTAATGGTTTCCTTTTTTGTTCCAAACTGAATGGGGATTGGTAAAAATTTGCAAAATTTTTCGAGCAGGCTTTCAATTTTAGTTTGCTCTAAATAGTCTTTACAGTCTGCGGAAAGATGCAGAATAATATCCGTTCCACGTCCTGCTTTATCTGTGTTTTCAATGGTAAATTCCGTATCGCCATTGCAAGTCCATTTTACCGGAACGGAATCTTCGCGATAAGACTTTGTTACAACTTCAACTCGATCTGAAACCATGAAAGCTGAATAGAAACCTAATCCAAAGTGCCCAATAATTGAGGCCTCCCCTTGATATTTGCTGATAAATTCTTCAGCCGAAGAAAAAGCCAACTGGTTAAGGTATTTTTGAACTTCTTCTTCATTCATGCCAATCCCTCTATCCCGGATGGTTAGCGTACCAGCTTCTTTATCGATAACGACTTCAATTGTTAATTCGCCTAAATCTCCTTTGGCTTCTCCTTTTGAAGAAAGAACTTTTAGTTTTGTTGTTGCGTCAACCGCATTGGAAATTAATTCCCTCAGAAAAATCTCTTGCTCAGAATAAAGAAACTTCTTAATTATGGGGAATATATTCTCCGTTTGGACTGAAATTCTACCGGATTGCATTGTATTAGATTTTTAGTTACAACTGAGCTTGTCAAAGCCTGTGCCATCCTATAAAAACTGTCAATTTGACTCAAATTGTTAGCAGTTTCTGACAGTTGGGGAAAGGTCCCACCCTAAATAAAGCGATTCAGACATGAATTAAAATTCTGCAGATTACACGTATCCTTTGCTGAACGGCTAAAGACCTGTTTTGAGGGCCTATCTATAATGCAAAACTTCCTCAAAACCATTCGAATCAGCCCTTCTCTAGGCGAATAAGCACTCACATTAAAGAAATTGAAATGCAATTACATAATCAAATAACTTAAAATACGAGTTTATTTGAAATAATAATAAGTTGATAATCAATTATTTACATGCAATAAATTTGTTAGAATGGCTAAATATGTAAAAAAAAATTGATTTCTAATAAAATTGGCAAGATTTCTGCATATTACTAGATGTCCGCTTGAAAACCGGACGCGTACCCAAAGAATTGGATACGAGACAATTTTTGAGATCGGTTTGCTGGGGGGTATAAACCGATCTCTTTTTTTTTATCCAAAGTAATTTTTTGGAAGCCCCTAAGGCTAAAATTCCCTGGCCATAAAAATCAACTAAGTTATTCTGCTAGGATCCAACTGCCAACCTCTGGGCATAGAGCTTTAATACTCGGGTCAATTTCAATATATGCTTTTGGGACATTGTTGCCCAACCACTCTTGAAATTTCATATTCTTTTTAAAATCTTTTGCAGCGGATTGAATCTTCGCATAATCTTGCTTTAAGTTTGCCTTATGCGGTGCTGTTTTAGAGAGGAGTTTTACAATCCGGTATGATTTTGAGCCATCAAGATCTGTGGAAACAAATGGTTTTGATATATCTAAAACTTTTAAGCCATCAATTGCAAAAAATACATCGGGATCTAAATCCCCTGTTTCAAAAGTGGCTGTTCCCGTTTTTGGATTTAATAATTGTCCGCCATTGTTAAAAGATTCTGCTTTCTTATCTGAAAAATAACGCACTGCAGTTTCAAATGGAATGCTGTCTTTTATAATAAGATTTCGGATGGAGTCTAAATAGTGTTCAGCTAATTTTAAATCTTCTGTTTCCACTTTAGGCTTAATTAAAATATGTCTGCTTAAAATGGAATTTCCGCGCCGTTCCAACAATTGAATTAGGTGTAATCCGTATTCTGATTCTACGATTCCTGAAATCGAATCTTTCTCAAGATTATAAGCTACTGCTTCGTATTCTGGTACCAGACTTCCTCTTTTCATCCAACCTAAAGCACCTCCATTTTTTGCAGACCCTGCATCGTCTGATACTAAACTGGCAATTTTACCGAAATCTTCACCATTCCGGATACGCATTAAAATTTTCTCTAACTTTTCTTTTGCAGCTTTTTTCTGAGCGGCATTAATTTTTGGTTTATATACAATTTCCGAAATCTCCACTTCGGAATTAAAATAAGGGATGCTATCTTTTGGAATTCTATCAAAAAAAGCTTGCGTTTCTTCAGGGGTTACCCGAATCTCTCCAATGATTTTATTCTGAAGACGTTCTGCAAGCAATTGATTTTTCAAATCTTCTTTAAATCGTTCCCGTGTATCAGCAACACTTTGACCATAGTATTCTTCAAATTTCTGGAAGTCGTTATTAAAATAAGCTAAAATCTGTTCCAGTCTTGCATTGAGTTGTTGTTCAATTTCTTCATCTTTAATTTCAATACTATCCACTTTGGCTCGGTTGATCATAAATTTTTGAATCAATAAATTTTCCAAAATGGGACAAGAAGGATCATCCAATGAAGCTCCTTGCTTATTTTTCATAAAGCTGATTTGTTCTTGCCAATCAGAATATAAAATAATTTCACCACCAACCTTTGCTATTATTTTATCAATTGTTTTGGATTGTGCATTAAGATTTATACTAAACTGAAAAACCAATAGAAATAAAAAAATGAATTTTGATACCTTCATAATTATTTGTTGAGAAACTGGATGTGTTTGTTTTTTAATTCGGATTCATAAAGCTCATTTTTTATTTTCTCCAGCAATTTAATTTTTCGCTGATGAAAAATGGCTTGTGTAGCCTGATCCTTAAAAAAGGAAAGGGGCGGTTCTTGATTAGGTCGGACCACTTCAAAAAATCGAACCCGGTAACTATGATTAAAATCTGCAAAATCACGCGTGATTCCTGATTGAATAGTACTTTCAGATATAAACTTTGAAGGCAAGTGTTGTTTAACTTCATCCCATTTATACCATTTCTGTGGATTTAAATAACAGATGTCAGCATTATTCTGACAATATAGATTCAACAGTTGCAAATTTACAGGGTTGATATTTTTCCATAAATTCTCCAAGGTTTTAGATTCTGCAACTGGTTTATTAATTTTTAATAGTACAAACCTGAAAATTGTACTTTCTAATTTATATTTAGCCTTATTGCTCCGGTAATATTCTAATAATTCCTGTTCAGAAATGCTTGTATCTAATTTTTCACGGATAATTTTTTCTTCAAACTTCAATTGAAGTAATTCATCTCTAAACTTCTCGGTCAATTGATTGATTTCATCCTGATTTGAAAGCTGTTTTCGGGCTTCTTTGACCAGGATTTGATCTTTAAGCCATTTCTCAATATAATTAGTTACAAGTTGAATGCTGTCTTTTGGTGAAAAAGCCTGTTGTGCTTGTTCGTCCAATTCAGACCGTGTTAATTCGTGATCATTATAACGGACCATTACAGAATTCGTAACAGCATCGGTCGCTTCTGCTGTTTTTTTACAAGCCCCTATCAAGCTTATGATAGCTATAAATGAAAGGAACTTTAAAAAAAAACAGCGTTCATTCATGTAATCATTAATTTTTTACCAAACTGTTGAAAACAGTTTCATTAACTTTTACCGGATATTTGCTTTTCAATTCTTCCACCCAAAGCATTTCCAAATGATCTTGATAATCTGCAATAATATATCCACGTGCTTCATCCAAAGTTTTAATACCGGCTGGTAAATTTTCTTCAACTTTACGGAATGAATAACTTGTTAAATCTGAATCAAGGCTTAATTCGGTCATGCTGCCTTTAGTAAAGCCGATTCCTTTATAACTATCAGGTGATTTTTTCTCGGCAATCAATTTTTGAAAAGAAATATACCTTTTCTCTACGTCAAATTTTGCTAAGACCTTGTTGATTGAATTCTTTTTAGCAAACTTATAAATTTCGTCTGCAAGTTTTTTATTGGTAGTATCGATGGTGATTGCATGAATCACTGCCCGTTCATCCCATTTATAATTTTGTTTGTTTTTTTCATAATATAATTTCAGGCCTGTGGTATCTTCTGAAGCACGATCCCATACAACATTCTTTGTAGCTTCAAATAGTAATATGCCTTCACGGTATTCTCTCATAAGGGCTTTAAAGTCTGGATATTTATCTTCCAATTTGCCTTCTTCAAATTGAAGACATTTTTGAGAAGCATATTCTTTCAACATATTTTTCAATGTAGTTGAAACATCTTTTTGGTCACCTCCTTGTAAGCGTTGACGGGTATTTGTTTTTACATATTCAGCAAAATCACGCGTTCCAAAATTTTGATTACCCAATGAGAATAATTTTTCATCTACCAAACTATCTGGTATTCTCCATTTATAAGTAAAAAAGTTTGTATCCATAGCATTGGTAAAGCGCATCAATGCTTCTTTATTTTCCTTGTATCCGGATTCTGTTTTTATTTTTTCTATTAGTGTAGCTTGCGCAATTGCAAATCGTTGATCTCTTTGAATGTCAGCCTGAATTTTACGCTTGGCTCTTTCATAAGGAATTTCCTCATCTTTATGCAATCTTTTAATAATATGCCAACCAATACTGGATTCAACCGGCAAGCTGACGTCCCCATCTTTTGCAAGTTTAAATGCAGCTTCTTCAAAAGCAGGTTCAAATTGATTAATTCCAAAGTAACCAATGTTGCCACCTTGTGGAGCAGTAGTTTTATCATCGCTAAGGGTTCTGGCCAGTTCTTCAAAGCTCTGTCCTTCTTTAATTTTTTTATAAATGCTGTCTGCTTTTGATTGGGCACTTAAATCAGCATTGTAGCGTGAAGATTTTTTAATCAGGATATGTGCTGCTTCCATTCTTCGATAGGCTGGGCGTTCTGATTCCAAACGGAGTACATGATAGCCAAGTTTTGTTCTAATTGGACTCGGGTAAACCTGACCAGGTTTTAAGGAATAGGCTGCATTTTCTAGATCATAAAATCCATCAGGAAACATAGAGGAAAACCATCCGAGGCGTCCGCCTTTTTGTGCAGAATTCATATCATTGGAAACTTTACAAGCATCTTCCCACCGAACACCATTTTTTAAGGTCTTAATTGCATTGGCTGCCAAATCATAAGACTTCATTGTATCCGCTCCCGTTGCATTTGGACTTAAGCTAAATAAAATATGATTGATCAAAACATCCTTTTTTTGACGCTCATACACTTCCCTGGCAAGTCGGTCGGTAACTTCCCGGTCATTCAGGTAATTTGTTGTCAGTTGTTGGCGGTAAACTTCCAATTCTTTAATAAGGGCTGGAATGGTATCGACACCCATATCCCGGGCTGCCTGAACCTTTAATTTAAATTTAGTATAAAGGTTCAAATAATCCAAAAGTGATTTCCTGCTAAAATCAGCTTCTTTTTGGTTATTCTTACTGTAGATGTACTCAAATTCAGAAACCCGAACCTCTTTACCTGATACAGTAAACAGAACAGGATCTTTTTCTTGTGATTGGCCAATCACTGGAATCAATAATAAAAACAGGTAGCTTATAAATCTCATATTTTTTATTTTAAAAACGGTCAAAATTAAGCAGTAGATACGTTTATAGTTTATTTTATTGGGTGCTGAAATGCCGTATTAACGTAATATTAAAGGTATAATTGCAGAAAACAGGCTGTCAATCGAATCAAAACCGGCTGCATTTTGCGGATTCCCTCTAAATAACAGGATTTAGGCTTTAGCCTGATGACTTTTACCGGTCTTAATCCTGTAAAAAAACTCGTTTTACACGTGTAGAAATTCCACATAAGATCTCATAGGGAATGGTATCGGAAACTCTGGCAAGTTCTTCAATGGGACTGGTTTTCCCAAAAATTTCAATTTCCATCCCATCATAGGTCTGATTTACAGCGCTTAAATCGACCATACACATATCCATACAAACAACACCAATTAAAGGCACTGCAATCCTCCCACAGTGGAGTCGATAGGCCCGGCTGCCTGCAATTCTCGGTAAACCGTCGGCATAACCAATAGACAGAACCCCAATTTTACTGGGGTTTATAATTTTCCCGGAGCGATTGTAACTGACCGTTTCTCCCGGAGTGTAAGCTTTTATTTGGCTTACCCGGGTTTTGAGGGTATGAACTTTTTCAAGCTTTTTAGCCAATTCCGGATCAGTATCAATTCCGTAAAGCCCAATACCCAATCGGACCATGTCAAATTGCAAATCGGCATGTCTTGCGATACCGCCACTGTTCAATAAATGCAACAAAGGCTTGTATCCAATAGAGTCAATAATACAATTCGCCATTTCCAGAAAAAGTTGGCTTTGTTCTTTTGTAAAATCATCAAAAGCAGGCTGGTCGCTGGCAGACAAATGCGAAAAAATACTGACAACCTGAATCTGTTTATTTTGATTTAAAATACCACACAAACCCTCTACATCCGCTTTTAAAAAACCTAAACGGTGCATTCCCGTATCAAGCTTGAGGTGAATTTTAATGGGAGTCGCTCTGCCAACTTCCTGAAGCAGCCGTTGCAATTGATTTATCGAAAAAATTTCGGGTTCCAATCTAAAATCAAATAAACTATTAAAATCACTGGTACCTGTATTCATTACCAAAATGGGTAATTGAATGCCTTTTTGACGCAAAAGAATGCCTTCATCAGGATATGCAACAGCCAGATAATCTATTTTTTTATGTTCCAACAGGCGCGCAATTTCATAATGACCGCTTCCGTATGCAGCAGCTTTAACAACGGCCATTATTTTTGTTTCCGGTTTGAGTTTTGATTTATATACATGCAAATTATGGGTAACTGATTTTAAATCAATTTCCAAAATGGTGTCATGTTTTGATAAACTGAGTTGTTGAAAAAAATCTTCTAATCTATAAATTCTTGCTCCTTTGATTAAGATGAGTTCCTGGTGCAGATTAAATAAATTTGAATTTTCTAACAGCGCTTCTGTCGTATTAACAAAATAGGATTTAATATCTTTAGAAAGGTATTTTTGAATACTTCGAATGGCATGACCTACTCCAATTAATTTTTGTATTTTGTATTTTTCTAAAAGGTAGGCAACCGAACTCCAAAGTTCCGCTGGATTTTTTTGCTCTGCAAAATCTGTAAGCACCAAGGTCCTGGCCAATTGTTGATTTTGTTGATCTACAAATTGCAATGCTAATTGAAGTGACTTTAAATCCAAACTGTAACTGTCATTTATTAATATACATCCATTAATCCCTTCTTTTTGTTCCAATCGCATACTCAAATTATGCAAATGATCAAGTCCGGATTGTATTTCAAATTCAGTTAAGCCTAAATCAATACACATAGTCAAAACGTGCATGCAATTTTCAAGGGAGGCTTCGTCTCTAAATGCTAAAGAAAACGAATAGGCTTTTTGATTAAACGATAGATCAATTTGAACACCGGTATTCGTTTTTTTTACTTTTTGAATTTGAAGTGCAGCCTGAAGTTTTTGAGACCAACTTAAATTATTTAAATGGTTTTTACGATGATGGTCTATGCTTTCATAATCTTTACAATAAATTAATTTTTGAACTCCATCAAATAATTTTAATTTTTCTCTGGTCTTTTCATCGATCCCTGAAAATCCGGCTTGATGTGCATCACCAATATTGGTAAGAATTCCCAAAGTAGGTTGAATCATTTCACGCAATGTATCCATTTCTCCAACAGTGGATATCCCAGCTTCAAAAATTGCTAATTCATGTTCTTCGTTTAACTCTAAAACAGATAATGCAACACCGAGTTGCGAATTATATGACTTAGGATTTTTACAAATTTGAAATTTGGTTTGCAATAAACTGGCTAACCATTCTTTTACAATTGTTTTCCCATTGCTGCCAGTAACTCCAATGACGGGGATTAAAAATTTTGAACGGTGATAGCTTGCAAGTTTTTGAAGTGCATGCAATACATTCGCTACTTTTAAAAAACAAAGTTTATCATCGGATACAGGATCATAATTGCTTACAATAAATACCCGAATTCCTTTTTCAATACTTTCGTTAATAAATGCATGACCGTCTTTCTGAATTCCTTGCAGTGCAAAGAAAGCAGATGATTCAGGATGCATGATATAGCGGCTATCTGTTTCGACATGTAAAATTGTAACATCGGATAAAGCACGATTGTAATCTTTTACATTTAAAATTTCAGCAAGTTGACTGACCCGATAATTCATCAATTGAATTTAAGTCAAAAAAGTTTCAAGATCTTTTCCAATGTCTCTTCTGTAATATTTTCCTTCAAATTGAATTTGTTCAGCAATTTCATTACATTTTTGAACTGCTTCTGTAATCGTTTTACCCAATGAACTAACAGCTAATACCCTGCCACCATCAGTTTTCAAGCTGTAATCTTGTTCTTTGGTTCCTGCATGAAAAATCATTTGATCCGGGTCTGATAAAACAGGTAATTGAATTTCTTTGCCTTTTACATAGGTTCCAGGATATCCAGCACTAACTAACATAATGGTTGCAGCATAATCTGGATTGGTTTCGACAGTGATTTCATTTAATGTATGATCATCCATAGCTTGGATCAAGTGGATTAAATCATTTTTTAAACGAGGCATAATAACTTCTGTTTCAGGATCTCCTAACCGGCAATTGTACTCGATCACAAACGGATCACCATTTACATTGATTAAACCAAAAAAGATAAATCCTTTATATGGAATGGATTCTTGCATGAGTCCATTTAAAGTGGGTTGAATTATTTGATCCCGTACTTTTGTTAGCATTGCATCATCCACAAAAGCAACTGGTGAAATAGCTCCCATCCCACCTGTATTTAAACCGGTATCAGCTTCTCCGATTCGTTTGTAGTCTTTGGCTTCCGGAAGTAAAATATATTGACTTCCATTAGTCAAAATGAATACAGAAAATTCAATCCCTTTTAGAAATTCTTCAATAACAACAGTTTGGGATGCCTCTCCAAAACGACCTTTCAACAATTCAACCAATTCTTGTTCCGCGGTTACATGATCTTCACAAATTACCACTCCCTTGCCTGCCGCCAGTCCGGATGCTTTCAAAACGATGGGTGGTGTTAATTCATGAATGTAGTCCAAAGCAGCATCCAGTTCTTCTTGCTCAAATGTTTTGTATGCAGCAGTTGGAATTTGATGTCGTTTCATAAATTCTTTGGAAAAGGCCTTACTGCTTTCCAATTGTGCTCCGATTTTAGTGGGTCCCACCAAAATGGGCTTAAATTCCCAATCAGTTTTTAAAATGGCATCCATCAAACCATCAGCCAACGGAACTTCTGGTCCGCAAAGCACGATATCTATATTAAAATCAAGAATATGTTGCTTTATGAGATCAAAATCGGAGGCATTTCCCGGTAAATTCATGCCTAAGGAGGCGGTCCCGGGGTTTCCAGGTAGGGTAAATAAATTTGCCAACAATGGACTTTGTTTGATTTTAGCTGCCAGAGCATGTTCTCTGCCACCGGAGCCTAATATCATTACGTTTTTTTTCATAATTTTGAACATGCGAAGGTAGGCAATTTAAAAGCCCAAATTCATGAAACGGTGCATTCAAAAATCTTGAAAAAGACTAAAAACATGGCAAAAAACAGCTAATTCAAGCTAATTTTAACCAAACTGGGCAATACTTAAAATTCTGTAATACTTTAGACGTCTCAAACTTAATTTTAATTAATCCAGCTGACAAAAACTGATAACCATTAGGATCGCCAGGGTACTAGTTAATAAATCAATAAATATGTCTTTTAGATTTTGTAAATCCTTTTTTATCATCGCAATTCTCGGCTTGTGCTTATTGAATTCAGTGAATTCCCAAGCGCAAAAGGCGACTAAAAAGGCATTGTTGATTGGAATCGGAAAATATCCGGAGCAAGGGGGATGGGCAACCATCAATTCATCAAATGACCTGGGTTTATTGAGAGAATCGCTTCAGGCTCAAGGGTTTAATAAGGAAAACATCCTTGAATTATCTGAAGAAAGGGCCACTAAAGCCAATATTTTAAAGATGATTAAGGTCGATTTTACTAGTAAATTGTCAAAAGGCGATATTGCTTATTTTCATTTTTCAGGCCATGGGCAACAAATGCAAGATAAAAATGGCGACGAAGTGGATGGTTTGGATGAATGTATCGTGCCTTTTGATTCTCCAAAAAAATATGTCGAAGGCCAATACGAAGGGGAGCGTTTAATATCTGACGACGAACTCAATGGTGCCCTAACAGATGTACGAAAAAAATTGGGACCTAATGGACATTTGATTGTACTCCTTGATGCATGCCATTCTGGAACCGGAACCCGTGGGTCGGCTTTAGCCAGAGGTACTACGGAGATTATGGCATCA
The DNA here is from genome assembly GCA_016714025.1 of Saprospiraceae bacterium. Classification (NCBI taxonomy): domain Bacteria; kingdom Pseudomonadati; phylum Bacteroidota; class Saprospiria; order Saprospirales; family Saprospiraceae; species Saprospiraceae bacterium. The sequence goes on from JADJOB010000002.1 coordinate 944,942, forward strand.
AAAAATTACAAAGAGAATTTAAATAAGAAAAGCCTTACTAAAGAATTTAAACAAACGGAACAAGATGGTTCGAATGCAAGCGCTGCCGGATTGGCTCCATTCGTAGCATTTTTTGGTGCAGCTCAAAACCAGCTTAACTATGAAATGACCGATGATAAAAAGGTGAGTTATGGCTCTTTGTCTTATGCCTTTTCAAAAAATCTGGTTCAAATCGGTCAGGAAACATCCTATAGAGGTTTGTTTGATAAGATAAGAAATGAAATGGCAAGCATTGCCCCATTGCAAAATCCTCAAGCAGAAGGTGATCTGGATATGGAAGTGTTAAATGGAAAAGCATTAGCAAATGCAGATTATTATAAAGTGCTGAGCGTAATTGGTCCGGATCAGGTTTTTATTAATGCAGGTCAATTGCATAATTTATTTGATAATTCTAAAGTGGGTTTTTATCCAATAGATACACGCGATATTGAAAAAGCTCATCCATTGGTTACAGGAACAGTTATTTTAAGCAAGCCAGCTCAATCAAAAGTGAAATTAGATAGTATCATTGATCCTGAATTGTTAAAGACTTCCTGGGTATTTGTTTTGGAAAAAAATATGGGCGAAACAAAAGTTAGTTTGAGAATTTTAGTTAATGACCAAACATTAAATACAACTATTCAAGAAAAATTAGCAAGCTTTCCATTTATCGAATTTAAACAAGAAAGTTCTAATTTAAGTATTGAATTCGATAACTTAAATAGTAAAAAACTTTATCTTAAAACATTTGATAATTATTACTTGGATAGTTTGGAGGTTACGCCAACACGGGAATTAAACTTAAAGAGTTTCGTGGCAAAAATTAAAAAATATGCACAGGGTCGATTCATTCGTAAACTCGAAATGCAAGGTCAGGATTTAAAATTGAGTTTCAAAATTATCCCGAGCAGTACAAATCAAAACATCACCAATGTTGATGAATTAAAAGAACTAACGCCTGATTCCTTTGGTGTAAAAAAATTAAAGGTGGGAGAATCTTTTCATATTTTAGTGGTTAACAATGGACTCAAACCAGCATTTTTTACTATCCTGGACATACAACCTGATAATTATTCAAAAGTTATTGTCCCAGGAGAACATCAGACCCCTGAAGAATTCAGAATATTACCGGATCAGAAATTATTTATTAAAGATCCATGGGAAATTGGCCCTCCTTTAGGAAATGAGGTTTTCAAATTGATTGCATCTGACAAACCAATGGATTTGAGATCCGTTTTTGGTACACGCGGAGGAATTGAACAAAGTCCATTTGAAAAATTATATAAAGAAACAATGTCTGATGAAGTCATCGGAACCAGAGGCAGTCGGGTACTTAATCTAGGCAGTTCAGAAATTGATATTAATAAAGAGAGTTTTTTAATCTACGAATAAATCAAATTTATATGAAGTTCAATATACTTTTTATTTTAGTGATTTTTGTAAACCGGATGTATAGTCAGGATTTACACATCTATTATGATGTACATAAAGACAGCATCTGGTATATGAAAAACGGTAAAGGCATCGATGATCCTGTTGTAAAAAAAGGAAAACAAGTGTATTTTCATTTACAGGAGTACAATAATTATATTTACAAGGCCAATTTTGAAGTAGCTCAATATAAAATTGAGAGCAGTGTTTTTGGCCAGGATTCTTCGAATTTTAAAAGTTTGTTGCCTGGAATTTTGAGCAATTTAATGCCGGGTGCAGGCGGTGGAGCCGGTCTTCCTTTTTTTAACATTCCTGTATTTGGTTCGGTATTGTCAAGTCTTACTGGTTTGCAAGGAACAACAGCCGCACGTGGTGAATTAGAAGATCTTGAAAATTTTAAAAAGCAACTGGAATCGATGGAGCAGGAAAAGGCTGCAATCAATGCGGCTATTCTTGAAATTAACAAGCGAAAAAAAGCTGCAGCTATACTGCAAACCAATCCGGATTTTATAAATACACTTTGTAAATTGAATAGCCTGGCCCCGACGGAAATTAAAAAATTAGTACTGACTTATTTTGATGAAATCTTTCTGCTTGATGGCAAGAACTCTTTTGGATTGACAGATATTCCTGCTTTAAATGAGAAATTATTGGAAATTCCGGTCTTGCAAAAATCGTTACAGGGAAGCATTCAAACTTATGAACAAAAATTCAAACAACTAAATTCAATATTAGTAAATTTAAAAAGCACAGATCATGGAATTGATGAGTTGTATCCTTTGTTAAAAAAAGTGGAATTAAGTCAATCACAAAATGAAGGGGCTCTTAAAAATTTAAATCAACTTGTAGAAAATGCAGTTGGCGATACTTCCAGTAAATTAGATTATACTTCCAGTATTCAAAAATATTACTTAAAGTATATAGAAATCAATAATAACCATTTTGTTTTTACACATTATGAAACTGTAAGGGAGCGCTATATAATCTATACGCTTCAGTTGTATCAGTTGGTTTCAGATTCAACAAGTGCCTCCGGTTATTCAGAAGTTTTGTATAAAACAAAAGAAGTGCGAATAAGAACCTATGGAAGTACAGCATTTACTTCAACGATGGGTTTAAGTGGTACCCGCTTTAACCAATTGCCGCAACGATATTTTTTGAAAGGGGACAAATTGGCTGCTCAGGATGCAGATCCCTATTCATTGGTATTGTCGTCTTTATTTAATTTGAGCTTCGATTTTAATTGGAGTGTTTCTCCAGTACTTTCTTTAGGCATCGGAGTTCCAGTTACCAATAGCGAATATGTTGATAATATTACATTTTTAGTGGGTCCCGGTGTTTATGTTGGTCGTAGTCAGTCTATATTACTTTCAGGGGGCATGATGTTTTCGAAAGTTCAACGATTGACTAACGGACTTCAGGTTGGAGAATCTGTTGTCCTCGGAGATGGGGTGATTCCTACAGAAAAGAAATATGGTTTGGGATATTTTTTCGGAGTTTCCTACAGAATAAGTGGTAAATAATTACAAAATACATTTCGATTTATAAGAAACAATGAATCAGTTAGAAGAACATTATCAAGTATTTAAAATGCAAGGCCTAACCCAGGAATTGGATGAGCGTATAAAAAATTTATACAAGCATTATTTTGATGATGTTAAAAATCATATTTTAAAAAATAGTGGGAGCATGGAGGATGCCCGGGATTTGTTTCAGGAACTGGCATTGGTGTATTATAAACAACTTCAGAAACCCGACTTTAAAATAGAAACCAGTGAAAAAAACTATATATACGGTATTTGTAAAAATTTATGGTTAAAAAAATTGCGTGACAGGAAACTGGTAAGCATGCCGGATGACAATTTTATTGAAACAATTAAAGATGGTTCTCAACAAGAAATTCAGCAAAATGAGGAAAAGGACAGTTTGATTGATTTAATTTGTAAAACCATGGATCAAATTACCGAGGAGTGCAGACAAATTATTTATCTGGCATTCTATTTGAAAAAGTCTGCCCTGGAAATTGCGGGCGTAACGGGTTATTCTGAGCAATTTATTAAAGTAAAGAAGCACCGGTGTTTGCAAGGAATGCGTAAAATGATCATTGATTCTCCGGGCTATCGAATCATGAACCAATAATATGGAACTGCCATGAATGAAGATTTAAAATATCAAGTTGAAATTATAAGATACATCGATCAGGAGATGACTGAAGATGAACGAATAGCATTTGAATCCAGTTTGATGACCAATAAAGAACTGGCAAATGAACTCAGGGAATACCAATTGCTGTTAGAGGGAATTGAAAGTTGGGGAGATCAATTAACAAAGGATAAAATTAAGTCTTATGACAAGCAACTGGAGCAGGAAGGATATTTTAATAAAAGTCATGTAATTAAAAGTTTTATTGGAAATGCAAATAATTTGAAGTGGATTGGTTTGGCAGCTTCCATTGCGATTTTAGTAACTGCGTATATATTTTTGAAACCTGATGCTAAGTTAAATCCAGTTATAACCTATGCAACGTATTATAAAGTAGATGAGAAATTACTAACTAAATATCTTACATATTACCAACCTAGCGGTATGGTTAATTCAGATACCTTGCATAAAGACAGCCTTTATCTTGGATTGCAAGCATTTCAACAAAAAAATTATGGCCAGACAGTTTCTTTTTTAAAACCCTTGCAATCTCAATCTGTGCTTAGTGATCCTGGAGCTTTTTATCTTGCATTGGCATTTATTCAGGTAAATGAATTCCAAAATGCAATTGACCTTTTGATTCCATTGACAAATTGCAGAAGTTTTGAATTAAGGGAGGAGTCTAAATGGTATTTAGCATTGTCTAACATGCAGTCGGGCGGTAATATTGAAGGAACTAAAGCTTTGTTAAGAGAGTTGTCTCAGAGTTCGTATTCAGATATGGCTGCAAAAGCCGGTAGTTTGTTGGCAGAACTAAAATGATATCCAGTTTCCCAGGATCGATTCGTAGGCTGAGTTCCATTTTATATTTGGTTTTTATTTTCAGTTTTGGAATGGCCGGTCAGCCTCAGACTTATAAGCAACAAATTGCAAATAAAATACTTGATAGACTTTATGAAGTTTCTGCATATCCTGAAATTCAGAAACCTAAATTAATAATTCTACCTAGTAAAACCCTGGCTGCACAATTTGTTCCATCTTCAAATACCATATTTATTGAGGATGCTTTGTATTTAATTTGCCGATCTTTTGGCAAGGATTCTTTAAATGCACTGGCATTTATTATTGGTCATGAACTGACACATGCAATTTATAAAGATTTAAATCTTGGGTTGGTTCCCAGCAGTTACTTAAATTATGCGGGTTCATTTATTCCAAACGAACGGGAAGAACAAGTTGCAGATTTGCAAGGGTCCTTTCTTGCCACACTTTCAGGTTATCCTACACAACCAGTTCTTTCCGGGTTAATTGAAAAAATTTACGACAGCTATCATATTGAGGATAAGCCAACGGATGCTTATCCACCTAAAAACAAACGAGTTGAATCCGCTCAGAAAGTATTGACCCAACTTCAACATCTATTGGTGGTTTTTGAAAATGCAAATTTGCTGGTTGTAAAATCTGAATATGAATTGGCGCAAAGTCTTTACGATTACATTTTGCAATATTACCAGGGATTGGAAATTTATAATAACAAAGGGCTTGCATTGGCATTGCAAGCAATGCGCTATTACAATGAAGAAACAGATGCATATGTTCATCCTTTAGAGCTGGATCAACATTCCAGGTTAAAAAAATTTAATAAGTCCAGAGGAGATCTGACTCCTGAAAATTTGCAAAAAGGATGCAATTACTTAGACAAGCAAAGACCTGTTTTGAATCAGCACTTAGCCTCAACCAGGAATACTTTCCGGCGAAAATTCACATGATCAGTTGCTATAATTTAATGAATCAACCGGAAGAAGCGGTACGATTTTATGAAAAGGATAAGTTTTTTAATAGTAAAAAAACTAAAACAGGCTCAAAATATTTTCAAATTAATCAGGCAATTGGAATTAGTTATGCCTTGCTAAATAATAAACGTGCCAAACGATATTTTAATTCAAATATTCCAGAGCAACAAGTAGATTTAGCTTCAAATGCAAACTATAATTTGGAATTATACAGAAGCCATCAGAAAAAGAATAAAATTAAGCAACAGCTGTTGCAACCATTCGCATGCATACCATCTGCTGAAGCGAACATAAATAAAACGCAGTTATTTAATGAAAATTTCTCAGAATCGAATTTGATTCATTTTAATTCAGGTTCAAATGTGCTCGAACTTAAATATAAAATTGAAGCCGACAAACAAATTTACTTGTTTAAAAATAATGAGATGCCTTTGCTTTCAATCATAAGAAAAAAAGTAGATGAAAAGGGTATTCTGGATTTTCAAAAAATGAAAAGAGACCTGGATCCAGTTTGTCAATCCCAGCAAATGAGTTCTCTAGGTACGTTTTATTCATTTGAGTCATTCAATAGGGTGTTCCTGACAAATAATCAAGGGATGATTACAGAACAATTCCAGTTTATCTATAATTAGTTTATTTTTGGCCTTTTATTAGTTTTAGTTTGTATCTTCAAGGACTAAAAATCAACTCAGGCTGAATGGAAGACTTTTTTTCTGGGGCTCATATTACACGATCTTGTCTATTTTATAAGGCATCAAGCTTATTTCGTCGCCTGGTGCTGCTTCCATTATTGATTTTTGCAAGTCTCAGCATTTGGTCACAAACACAAATTAAAGGAGTAAAGCCTTCATCAAATAGTACAAAAAAAGATACTGGAACTTTTAGGGCAGTTATCGTGGGTATTTCAGATTATCAAAATCCTAAAATTCCTGATTTAAATTATGCGCATAAGGATGCCGAAGCATTTTCAAATTATTTATTGAACCGTTCGGGCATAAAGATTGATTCAGCAAATGTGGTATTGCTATTAAATGAAAAAGCAACGGCTGGAAACGTTATTAGTAATTTGTTTTGGTTGATGGACGAAAGTAAAGAAGGGGATGTTGCCATCATTTATTTTTCAGGACACGGAGATGTAGAAACCACTACGATGAACCAGCCGGGTTTTTTACTTTGTTATGATGCTCCTGCAAGAGTGTATATGGCTGGCGGCACGTTTGCTTTACAAAATTTACAGGATATCATTGCAACACTTTCAACAACCAATAAGACCAAAGTGCTTGTAATAACAGATGCCTGTCGTGCCGGAAAACTTGCTGGTAGTACCGAAGGTGGTCCTCGCGCCACTGCAGCCAATCTTGCAAAACAATATGCCAATGAAAATAAAATATTGTCTTGTCAGGAAAATGAATTTTCATTGGAAGGAAAATCCTGGGGTGGAGGGCGAGGTGTATTTTCATATTATTTTTTAAATGGAATAGAGGGACTTGCCGATCGCAATAAAGATGGTTTTGTCAGTGTTCAAGAAATTGAACGCTATCTGGATGACGAAGTTCCTGCAGCAGTTGCGCCCCACAGCCAGTTTCCAATAACCGTTGGAAACAAAACGGCATTGATTGCAAAAGTAGATCCGAAAATTCTCGCATCACTTAAATCTGAAATTCAAAAAAACGGATTGGAACAAAGCAGCGACAGAGGAATTTTGGATTTTTTACAATACAGTTCGGATACTTTGATTAAACATTGGTACGATGGTTTTAATAAGGCATTACAAGAGCATCGATTATTATATCCGGAAAACAACAGCGCCTGGTATTATTTCAAGCAATTGAAAGATAACCCTGAGATGATGGCTTTTAAAGGTCTTATGCAGCGAAATCTTGCAGCGGCTCTTCAGGATGATGCCCAACAAGCAATTAATGATTATTTAAAGGCAGATCCGGTAGAACTTGGCAAGAGATGGTCTTACGATGTACGTTATGAACGCTATCCTGAATATTTAACTAAATCGGCTGAATTATTAGGCGAGAAACATTTTTATTTTAAAACGATCCGCGCCAGACAACATTATTTTGATGGACTCAATTTGCGTTTGCAATCAGAACGTACAGGCAACAAGGCATTAATTCAGCAAGCCTTGACGCAACAAGATGCTTGCCTTGCTCTGGAACCCAATGCTCCTTTTGCTTTCAATGAAATCGGAATTTTGTATCGCCGCTTATCAAAATATAAGGAAGCTGTCGAACAATTTGAAAAAGCTGTTAAAATGGCTCCAACCTGGCCGTTGCCCTGGGCTAATTTATGTGGGACCTATGTCGAATTGGATGAATTGGATAAAGCAGAAGCTTGTGGAATAAAAGCCATCCAATTAGACAGTGGATTCGCATTATCCTATTATAATTTGGGGTATGTGTACCAAGCTAAAAAGGATAATCTGAAAGCCAAATCATTTTTTAAAAATTGTTTGGAAGCAGATTCTGAATATAAAGATGCTTATTTCAAATTGGCTTTCATCTCCATAACCGAAGGAAATTATGCGGAGGCTGAAAAAATGGCTTTGCAATATCACAAAAGGGATTCCACCTATATTTATAATTTAATCAATTTAGGGGAAATTAAATTTAATCTTAAAAAAATTGAGGAAGCTGAACTGTTTTATATCAAAGCACTTGAGCAAAATCCAAATTCTGAATATACACTTGAAGAACTTGCCAAGTTTTATTTGAGTATTCAATTATTTACTCAAGCGGATAAGCATCTTTATAAACTCGATTCCCTCCAAAATAAAAATGCAAATACCTATTATTTATTATCAAAATCAAAAGCCATGCAAAATAATAAAAAGGAATGCATTCATTATTTAAGCATGGCTTTAGAAAATGGATACCGGAATGTTGATTCAATTCTTAATGAACCGGCTTTCACCAAAATTTCAAAAAAGCGTTCCTTTAAAAAATTAATGAAACGCTTTTTCGAAATTGATTAATTCAAATACTTTAAAATAATTCGAATTTACTTGGTCATTACTTTCATTGCTTTAGCTTCATTATTAATTCTTAATAATAAAGCAGCTTTATTTATTTGTAACATTTTATCTTTTGGATTTTCGTCCAATAGGCGGTTGTAAATAGTTTCAGCTTCAGTATATAATTGTGCTTGTTCAAAAGCTGCTGCTTCCATCATCCCTTTAACAGAAGGGTTGCCACCTAGATAAACTTTGGAAGTTCTGACACGTTTCAGAATGTTCATGTAATCTTCGTTGGCTAATACCATAAAGTTAACTGATTGAGTAAGCGCATTTTCTCCGGTTCCAAGTTTTTGTCTCCAGGCATAACGGAAATTTTTCTTTAATTTTAATTTTTTCAAGTCAATGGTACATTGTCCATTTTGACAACACTCAGTAGTTTGTACAACTTGATCTCCATCTAATATTTCAACAGTACAAGTTTTTCCTTCTGGTATTGCAGCACATGCACAGGGTACTGTAGTTTCTCTGAGTTTACCAAAAGGCAGGGTATTTTCAACCATAGGTTTTTTATCACCCCAACCATCTTTGCTACGCAATGGGTCCACAGCACCCCAACCATCTTTGCTGCGTAAAGGATCAACTGCTAACCAGCCATCTTTACTGCGTAAAGGGTCAACTGCCAACCAGCCATCTCCATTGATGGATTTACCCAATACCCAACCATCAGCTCCTTGTTTACTGGCAATTAATGCTGCGGAAGATTGGATATAATCAGCAAAATCCGGATCAAAACTTGTGGCACTTTCGGCTTTAGTTTTTTGAAAGGCAGTAGAAAGCTGTGTGGTTCCTTCACTTTTTACTGTTTTAAAGTTTCCTTTTGATAAAAGTACAGCACTGGATCCACCTTTAATTTTTAAACTACCGCTAGATTTTACAACGGTACCAGCTTGTACTTTAATTGGTTTTGAACCATCAGAAGGTATGTATTTTATAGATCCTTCTGAAGCGACAACAATTACAGGGTTTTCATCTTGTGCTGAAATGATGCAATTGATTGCAAACATTCCTAAGAAAATGAGAAGAATTTTTTTCATATGTAATAATTTAAAAGTATAAAATTTATTTAAGATACGTTGCATAATTTATCCAGGATATCACTTTATGATCCCGGTCTGTTATAAATAAAATAGATGGATAAACAATTAATTCTCCAGAACTGGTTCCTATACTATTTATCGGATTCCCATATTTTGATAATACCTCTTCAAAGCTGCTTCCTATTTTAATTCCAAGTGCACTGGATTCTTTATAAGATGAATTGCATTTATTAAATAAAATAAATTGATAAGTTCCATTTACATCTTTCGTACATTTATTGAAAAAGTATTTCGAATTTATTGTTGAATCAGTTTCTATAAATTGTTGACAATAACGGTTGCCTCCATCCAGATATACCATCGATGAGCGGTCAAACTCAAAGCTTTCCGCAATGGCATCTAAACTTAAACCATTGATGGATTCAGGTATTTCACTTTCAATGGGTTTATTGATTGATTTTTCTTTGCCATTTTTTAGTAAAAATAAATTGTTAGTTGCACAAATACCCCCTAAAGCAATTGATTCATTCCAAAGAAGTTCGGCTTTAACAGGATCCCCTTCTTTCAATTTTAAAATTCCTAATAAATTTTTTATGTCACCAATGCTTTTAGAATCTCCTTTTTTAATTGCCAATACCATAGCTTCTTGTTCAGCATAAAATTTGGCCCGAACTGAATCTCCAAGAATTGCATAGACATTGGCTTTATTTAAATAAGCTGGAATGTAATCAGGATCCATACTAATGGCAGCATCGAAATATTGAATTCCTTGTTTTAATAATTTTGTGCGTATGCTCAAAATATCATCATCTCCTCTGGAAGCGGTAGATTCCAAATCTAGCTGGAGTGCATATTGAAATACCAATTCTTCTTTTTTGAAATACGATAATGCTTCTAAAAAACAAGACATGCCGAGATTATTGTACAATTCACGACTTTGATACTGCATTAAAACGTATTTATAATATTCTCTTGATTCTGCATACATACCGATCGCAGAAAGGTAATTGGCCATATCAAATAATTCTACCAATTGTTTTAATTTCAGATTTGTTTTTTTACTGAGTTCCATCCGATCGTGCAAGGCTGGATATCCAGGTATGGGATCTTTTACTTGATAAGTTGCGTATAAGTTTTTGATTACTTCACCCCCTTGGTTAAACAAACCAAAGCCTGCTGAATATGCTAAAAATCCACCGAGGTAATCTGCTTCAGTTTCATAAGCGATTTGATCTTGTAATTTGCTGAGATCTTTTGCAATTTGTAAGTCGCTGAATTCAGATATAAATCCCCTTCTCCAGGCATGTTTTTCATAATAATGAGTCAATTCATGCCCTAGTAAAAATGCAATGGCTGCGTCTCCATAGGGTTCACAAGCCTGATATGCTTTTTCTTCAATAATAATTTCCAATCGATCGTAATCAATACTCGCAACTTTACTCACTTCTCTGCGAAGCACTAAGCTGGGGACAGGAAACCTAAAATCACCTCTCGCTGCAACCAGTTGATTGTATATTTTAAGACACCTGTCATAAGCGGGTGTATTATTTAAATTTTCGACCTGCTTACTTGTAAAATTATCAGCTTGTAACAAAGGCATGGTTGATAAGCTCCTGTTTTGTGCATTACTAAATGGGAGCGAAAGGATTACTGACAATCCAATTAATATGGAAACGATCTGCAATTTTGAAAAGGAGATCACACAGTTTAAATTGATTGGTTTGTTATTCATGGCTTGATTTGAAAGACATTTTAAACTTACTTTCCAATATTATTTTTTAATTGGCTGTAATAAAACGCATCCGTCAATTGCTTTAATTGTTTATTATTTGGATTGTTTATTTGTTGGGCTTTGCCATATAATACAGCATAGTTTATTAAATCAAGTTGCGCAAGCTCTTCCTGGATAAATAGGGTTTTCGGAACTAATTGTAAACTGAGTTGTTGTGATTTTAATTTAGTGTCAATTGCTTTTATTTGATTGTAATAATCACTTTTATCAGAAATTTCAAATCGTTTGGCCTCATATTCTAAATTGGAACCTGGTATTTCTACCTTCCAATAATATTTTTTACCAGGTTTAACATAATTTAAAAATTGCTGCACTTTAAATTGTTTTTTAAGTGTCAACATACTAAATACCTTCACCTTTGTTTCAAGTTCGTAAATAGTAAGATTATACCAACAAGTATCACAGGAATGACTCCATGAAAATTCCATTGAATTAAAATCAGAAGGTAATTTTCCTGTTATTGGAAAATCTAAAACTGGTGCTGCCAATTCACCTCTTGAAATTGCATAAATTGAATTTTTATAACTTTCTTTGGATTCAGAAGATTCATTCGATTCAAAAAAGGAGATAAAGTAATTAGCCAACTGACCTAAAAATGAATTTTCAGAAGGTTTGCTGAATGTCAGACTGCTGATATAGTGTGTTCCCGGAGCAACCACTTCGCATACTTCACCTGAATTTTTTACCAGTTTAACGCGTGCATTTTTACCGGAAATAATGATTTTTTGATCATCGTAAACCGGGCCATATTGTAGATTTTTAGCTTTATTGGATGCTTCTTTAGACTTGCAAATTTTGACAGCCCCTTCTATCTGAATGGCAGCAATTCCTTGACTAAAACCAATGGTAAGACTGATCAAACTAAAGCAAATAAGAATGAAATACTTGTTTATAGCCATATTCGGGGCAATTTAATCGTTTATTAGAGGTACGGCTTTTGAGGATTTGGTTATCAGTTGCCGAAGATAAAAGTTTTCAAACGGTTTAAGTCTTTTTGGTAAAAGAATTTCGTTCAAACCAATCTCGGATGATTTGAAGATAGGCTTCCGGGTACTGTTTTAATTTATGTTCATATAATTCATAAAGCTCATATGAGATGATAATAGTGGTCGTTAAAAAGATAAAACCAAGTTTTATGTTGGCAAACAAAAGTAAACTTAGACAAATCCCCAACAAAGCAAAAAATTCTATAATTTGTATAAAGCGGATATAAGGAATGGATCGAAAATAATCTTTCGGCGACATCTTCTTAAATACGAAATAATTAATAAAGAAAATTAAAACAGAGAGCAGAAATATAATGCTCCCGGGAATATCCATAATAAAATCCTGATCAAGAATCATGGAGATGATATTGGCATGGATCACAACGCCATGCATGTCGGGAAGAGATCGTCCGGTATATTGTTCGTTTAATGGTGTAAAATATCGGTCATTCATAGAAAGCGAATTATCATTCTCTCCACAAAAACCAATCAATACGATTTTGTCTTTAAAATATGCGCTGTCAAATTGGGTGGTGTCTTCTAAAAAACGATCAATTTGAAGCATTACATAATGCACCGCTTGTTTTGAATTAAAGGGAGCTCGCATGTTTTGGACTCCGGGCTGCAATCGTTTAAAATTAATCCATTCCTTTGTGTGTGCTTTAAGATGCGTTAGTTTATTTATTTCAGGATTGTACATCGAAGCAATCTGCATCGCAAATGACTTCGTTTCAATTCCATTTATAATATGATAGGGCTCAAAAGCTCTTACAGAAAACCCATCGTTGGTTCCTAAATTTACGTAAGCCTGGACTTTGTCTTTTGAAAAGAAACTATCAGATTGAAACTCCGACACACTTTCTAAATGATTTTCGGATTCAGCAAACGTATTCCCTAAAACCAACCGTTCTGCAGATACCAATGCTTCTCGCAATAAGGTATCTTGTGCTGTTTGATAAGCCGTATCAAAAAGTAGATCGACCCCAATGACTGCAACCTTATTTCTGCTTAAATAATTTATGGTATTGGCAATTTGTTCCCGATTGGTAACTTTGGAATTAATGATTACAATCCGAGGATCAAATAAGGCAGGATCATTGTGGTTCCTGAATTTGGAAAAGGCGATGTCCATGATATCATGATTCTTGATCGCTTCACTAAAAGGGTCAATAAAAATCTGATTTACAGGCAAATGATGGAGTAAAAACAAAAACAGGGAACCCCCGATAGCATACAATAAGGCGTGTATAGAATGATCTTTCACCGGTTTAAAGATAGAGACTCCGGCCTAATTCAAAAGGAAATTATAGGGGTTCTAAGATGATTCCAGCCAGAACGGAACGATTCGTTAAAGCTCAGAGCCGATTTCACCGCGTATAATCATGCGGAATCCATTTCCATGGATGTTCATGATTTCAATATTTTCATCCTTTGCCAGGTATTTTCTGAGTTTGGTTACAAAAACATCCATACTCCGGGCAGTAAAATAATTATCCTCTCCCCAAATTTTACTGAGAGCCTCCGAACGGGGTAAAATTTGATTTCTATACTGACAAAACATTTTTAACAAAAGAGCTTCTTTTGGAGAAAGCTTGATTTTTTCCGTAATTTCATTGTTCTCCTTTAAATAAAGGATTCGCAAGGGAAAATTAAAAAAATAAATACCAATGGTGAATTCTTTAGCATCATCCTCAGGATCGGACTTTTTCATAGAGCGCTTGAGTATGGCTTGAACCCTGTACAGCAACTCTTCTGAATTGAATGGTTTGGTTACATAATCATCTCCCCCGATTCGAAATCCTTCCAATACATCTTCTTTCAAAGTCTTGGCAGTCAAAAAGATAATGGGTACTTCTGAACTTTTAGATCGAATGTCCTTGGCTAATGAAAAACCATCCTTTCGGGGCATCATAACATCCAATATACATAAGTCATAATTTCCTCTTCGGTATTGCTCAAATCCATCAATTCCATCAACAGCCAAATCCACATCATACCCATGCATTTCAAGGTAAGATCGTAGCACGTCTCCAAAATTGCGATCGTCTTCGACGAGGAGGATTTTAGTAGACATAGAAGTTTCCGTAGTTGCACCAACCATTTTAGACAATTTATATGATAACGATTAAATACGAAGAATGTCGTTGCAAATGTTAATATTTTTTATGCCTTGATCGGAAAAATGAGCTTAAAACTGCTTCCTTTACCTGGTTCACTCTCCACTTCAACCCTACCATTGTGCTCCAGCGTCATGGCTTTGACATAACTCAATCCCAAGCCGAATCCCTTGACATTGTGTATGTTACCCGTAGGGACCCGGTAAAATTTTTCAAAAATCATCTTTTGAACATCCCGGCTCATCCCAATTCCTTTATCTTTTACGAGGATTTCAATGGTACTGCCATTATTTCTTGTTATGACAGAAATTTCAGGTTGGTCTGGTGAGTATTTGTTGGCATTGTCCAGTAAATTATAAATTATATTGCTCATGTGAAGGGGATCGCCCAAGATGGTAGCGTTTAATGCAGACAAATCTTTGGTTATACTTCCATCCCGTTGCTGCACCTGAAGACTAATATTTGAAACAGCCTGGTCTATAATCTCATGGATATTTATTTCTTTAAGGTTTAACTTGAAGTCATGTTTGTCAAGCAATGCCATCTGCAATACCTTCTCAACCTGACTGAGCATCCGTTGATTTTCTTGTCTGATGATTCCGGCAAATCGGCGAATTTTATCTGGGGTATTGATTACCATCGGACTAACAATCGAGTCTGATGCCAACGAGATTGTTGCGATGGGTGTTTTAAATTCATGGGTCATGTTATTGACAAAATCCGTCTTGATATCCGATAACTGTTTCTGACGGAAAACGATATAAATAACATAAGAAAAACAAGCAAGTATGATCAGGCTTAATAAAAGGCTCAAAACCAATAAAGGCCAAACAGAGCGCCAAAGCCAACGGGTCTTGGTTGGAAAAATTACCTTTAAAGTCCCTGGATTTCCGGTCATTCCTGGGAAAAGTCCAATTTCATATTCAGAATTTTGTAGCAGGGATTCAAGTTTTAATCCCGGGCTGGATGCCATATTATTTGGACCTACATCTGCCTGAAAATTCCCATTAAGTATAATCATTTTCTTGCGGACATTATCAATGACACCAAACGAATAATCTAAATCCAGATTTAATTCCTGAAATTCCTGCATCAGGATTTTTTTGAGAAATAAAGGATCAATGCGGCGTTCCAATGGAAATTTTTGAATCCGCATTTCACGGTCTATTAATTCAATTTGCTTTTGTTTTTCATTCCATTGTTCAATAAATAAACTGGAGGACAAACTCATGCTTGGATCATGTTTTTCAAGCCGAACACCGATCCGGTGCAATGCACCAATTATCGATTCGTTAAATTGCTCTTCTTTAAGTCGTACGGACCAGTTTATCCAATACAACTGAACCAGGGTTGTTCCAACCAAGGCCAGTGACATGATGCCGATTACTATCCAAATTGCCCGCTTACTCATTGCTTTAAAACTCAAAAGTCATTAAAAAGATCGTATTCAGACTCTAAATTAACGGCAACTTAACCATTCGACAGGTTTATCGGAAGGCTATCTTTAGCAATTATGCCAATTAAAAGCTTGTAGAACAACCACTTAATAATTAAATATTTTTGTTATTTCAAATTGTTTAAAATTTTTTTAAAAAATATTTGGAATGAATGATATAAATGTACTTAATTTGCAATAGCTATTTGAGAAAGGACGCTAATTCAGCAGAAGTATATTGAAGTATTAGAGATCAAATAGCGTATTAATTTGAATTTTTAGGGTGTTCTCATAGTGTTATTTAAAGGATCGGCCCTCCCAGGGTCGATCTTTTTTTTTGTCCAAAATCCTAAGAATATAATAGCTTTTCTTTCGTTTAGTTGTTACGAATCCATTTTCATTATGATGCGCTTTTTACTTGCTTTATTACTACCCTGTATGATCTATTCTCAATCTGATTTAGCATTGGGTGATTGGGCAACGCATCTTCCATTTAATAGTGGTAATCATGTCACCAGCAGTGATCAATTTGTATATTTTACAACGGGATATGCCATTCTTAAAATAAATCGTTCGGATAATAGCATTGAACGCATTACGCGAACCGAAGGATTGAGTGATACAAGAATAAATACAATCTACTTTCATAAACCCAGTAATACCTTGTTGGTAGCATATGAAAATGGGATTTTGGATTTAATAAGCAGTTCAGGCGTAAAAGCAGTAGTTGACCTTTACAATTTTAATAACATCCCGATTGATAAATTTATAAATTCAATATCATTTGCTGATGATTCCCATGTTTTTATTTCGGGAAATTATGGATTTTCTCAAATGGATGTCAATTCAGGTCGTTTTAATTTTACGCTCTTTACGCCAAATCTGAAAGTATTTGATTGTGCACGAAATGGGTCAGACTATTTTATGGCAACTGAATCCAGCGTATATTATTATCAGGATTCTGGAAATGGAATCATTCAGAATTTTAATGGTTGGAAAAAATTAGATGCAGCTTTTGGACTAAATGATAAACTTGCATACAGCTCATTGGCTAATAGAAACGGATCGGTGTTTGTTTGTAATAAAGAAGCAATCTATCAATGGAACGGCAATCGGTTTAATTCAGTTTTTAGCAATCCAGATTATGAACCGCGTTATTTAAATGCAGGGCCTTATCACTTATTGGCTGGACTTCATTGCAAAACCAATTGTGGGGATCTCGTTGCTTATTTTGATGACGCTTTAAATTACACGACTTCAAATCCGGATTGCACCGAACTAAATTATCATGCAGAAGAATGCATCGATAGCAGTATTTGGTATGCAGATTTTCGCTGGAGTTTTCGCTATTCAGATAAACCCGGAACAAATTGCCAAAGCATTTGGGTTAGTGGACCCATTTCTAATAATTGTTTTGAAATTGCAAGCCTGGACGATGGAATTTACGTTGCAGCAGGAGGAGTCGATGCAACATTTACACCAAGATATTTAGGAGATGGTATATTAAAATATTCAGATAAAACATGGACCGCAATAAATTCTTCGGCCACAAATGATTTGAAATCATACAACATAAACGATGTCATACGAATTGCAGAACATCCAGATAAAACAAAAATATATTTTGCAAGCAATGGCAAAGGACTGATCGAATATGACCGTACAAAGGATGCATATAAAGTATTTAATAAAACAAATTCACCGCTTAAAGGTACCGTAGGCGATACTGGTAATATCAGACTGTCCGGCCTTGCTTTTGATAATGAAAATACTTTGTGGATTACAAATTACCTGTCTTCAGTAGGCCTCGTTTCATTAAACAATCAGGGCATTTGGAAAGAATATGTTTTTCCAAATAATCCAAATTTATTTTCCGAAATTAAAGTGGATTTGAACGGATATAAATGGATCGTCAGTCGATTGAGTGGCGGTGTAATGGTATTTGATGAAGGAGACCCTTCCATTAGTTCAGATGATCGAAGCATTCAACTGAATCAATCCAACACAGAAATGACCAGCAACGATGTTCGAACAGTCGAAGTAGATCTCGATGGCGATGTATGGGTTGGCACCGCAGAAGGCCCCATCGTATTTGAATGTGGTTCTTCGATATTTGACGGGAGCTGTAAAGGCAGTCGTCGCAAAGTCGATCAGGATGGTATCATTTATTATTTACTTTCTTCAGAAGTCATCACCAGCATTGCGGTTGATGGTGCCAATCGAAAATGGTTTGGAACCAGTAATAATGGAATTTATGTCCAATCTCCAGGGGGTGAAACGCAGATTTATAATTTTAATACGGCCAACAGCCCCTTGATGGATAACAATATATTAGACATTACAGTAGATCCAAAATCAGGGGAAGCCTGGATCGCAACAGCACGTGGATTGCAGGTATTCCGTTCCAATGCCACACGCGCAAAAGATTTTTTTACAGAAACTGCAACGGTATTTCCAAATCCGGTTGCACCTGATTACGATGGTCCCATTGCAATCAAAGGATTAGCCAGAGATGCCCGTGTAAAAATTACCGATCTAAGCGGTCGTCTGGTTTTTGAAACCTTTGCAAATGGCGGACAAGCCATCTGGGATGGAAAAGATTATCTAGGTAACAAAGCTGTTTCCGGCGTCTACCTGGTTTTTGCAAATGCAACACAGGATTTCGAAACCACGGAAGCAGTGGTGAGTAAAATTGTAATCAGCAGATAGGAGGGATTAATTACGAATTATCAATTACGAATTACGGATTACGAATTACGGGAGTAGACTATACATCACGCGTACTTGAATTTAAGAATTGAAAATTCGTAATTCGTAATTTGTAATTCGTAATTGAATCTATCTTGTTAAATACATGTAGCGTTTTGCATCAATATCTCTGAAAAAAGGATCGTATAAATCTTTGATAAAATGAATTGCTTCTCCAGTAGATTTCATTTCTGGTCCTAAGCTGATGTCGACACCTGGAAATTTATTAAATGAAAAAACAGGTACTTTGATTGCATATCCTTCCAGTTTGTTGATCATTTTGAAATCTTTTAATTTCTTGGTTCCCAACATCACTTTCGTTGCAATATTCAGATAAGGTACCTGATAGGCTTTTGCTATGAAAGGGGTGGTTCTGGATGCACGTGGATTGGCTTCAATCACAAATACATGATCATCTTTAATAGCAAATTGAATATTGATTAAACCTTTAATTTGTAATTCCAATGCAATTCGTTTGGCATATTCAACCATGGTGTTTACAGCGGTTTCACTTAAACTGTATGGAGGCAATACGGCCGAACTATCTCCGGAGTGAATGCCTGCAGGTTCGATGTGTTCCATAATGCCCATGATATGAACATCTTCTCCATCGCATATCGCATCAATTTCTGCTTCTTTTGCACGTTCTAAAAATTGATCGATGAGCACTTTATTGTCCGGCATGTGTTTAAAAATATTTAATACATGGCGTTCCAGTTCCTCATCATTGATTACAATGCGCATGCGTTGGCCGCCTAAAACATAGGATGGACGAACTAAAACCGGATAGCTGATTTTGCGAGCAACCTCTAAAGCAGAATCTGCATCCGTTGCAACCCCATAGCGCGGATATGGAATGCCCATATCTTTAAGCATGTCTGAAAACCGTCCGCGATCTTCAGCAATGTCCATATTGTTATAATTTGTTCCAATAATTGGGATGCCTTTTTGGTGAATTTTTTCTGCCAATTTTAAAGCCGTTTGACCTCCTAATTGGACAATAATTCCAATTGGTTTTTCATGATCAATGATTTCTTCGATATGTTCCCAATAAATTGGTTCGAAATACAATTTATCTGCGATATCAAAATCGGTAGAAACAGTTTCTGGATTGCAATTCACCATAATGGCTTCCAATCCTTCTTCACGAATCGCTAATACACCATGCACACAACAATAATCAAATTCAATACCCTGACCGATCCTGTTTGGACCCGAACCTAAAACAATAATTTTTTTACGATCGTCTGAAACACTTTCGTTTTCTGTATCAAATGTTGAATAATAGTATGGAGTTTTTGCTTCAAATTCTCCTGCACAAGTATCTACCAATTTATAAACCCGTTTGATGCCTAATTTTTTCCGCTGCTTATAAACATCTTTTTCATCTACACGCATTAACCAGGCAATTTGTGTATCACTATATCCATTCGTTTTCAATTCCAAGAATAAATCGTATGGGATATCTTCTGGTAAATTGTATTTTATAAGTTGATCTTCTAGATTGACTAATTTTTTTATTTCTTTAATAAACCAACCATCAATGCCAGTTAATTTGTGAACAGTCTTTTCAGGAACGCCTAATCGCAATGCATCTTTTAAGCGATAAATCCGATCATCACTGACCACTTCCAATCGTTCCAGAATGTCTTGTGTATTGATCCATTCTTTTTTATCGGCTCCTAAACCATGTCGGTCATTTTCCTGAGATTGACAGGCTTTTTGTAAGGCTTCGGTAAAACTTCTGCCAATTGCCATGACTTCACCAACGGATTTCATTTGCAATCCCAAACGGGGATCTGCTCCATGAAATTTTTCAAAATTCCAACGAGGCATTTTTACAATGACATAATCCAATGAAGGTTCAAATAAAGCTGAAGTTGTTCCGGTTATTTGATTTTTCAATTCATCCAAATTATAACCAATGGCAAGCTTTGCAGCAATTTTTGCAATAGGATATCCGGTTGCTTTACTGGCTAATGCAGACGACCTGGAAACACGTGGATTGATTTCAACAGCAATGATTTCTTCAGTGTCAGGATTCATGGCAAATTGAACATTACACCCTCCTGCAAAATTTCCAAGAGAACGCATCATCATGATGGCATGGTCCCGCATTTTTTGAAATCCGGTATCTGATAAGGTCATCGCCGGTGCAACCGTAATGCTGTCACCGGTATGAATTCCCATGGGATCCACATTTTCAACAGTACAAATAATGACTACATTGTCATTTTTGTCTCGCAATAATTCCAATTCAAATTCTTTCCAACCTAAGACCGCTTTTTCCACCAATACTTCATGCGTAGGAGAAGCATCTAAACCTCTTCGAAGGGCTTCATCAAATTGATCGGGTTTCAATACAAAACTGCCCCCACTGCCGCCCAAAGTATAAGACGGTCGGATTACCAAGGGATAGCCAATATGCTGAGCAGCTTCTTTTCCTTCTAAAAACGAATTGGCAATTTGAGAAGGGGCCACCTCTACACCGATTTCAATCATGTGTTTTCGGAACATTTCCCGGTTCTCCGTTAATTCAATTGCAGCAACGTCGACGCCGATCATTTTTACCCCAAATCGATTCCATATATTTTGTTTTTCAGCTTCGATTGCAAGATTTAAAGCTGTTTGTCCTCCCATGGTTGGTAAAACGGCGTCTATTTGTCGTTCCTCAAGGATCTTAATAATGCTTTCAACCGTTAAGGGCATCAAATAAATATGATCCGCAGTAACGGGATCCGTCATAATGGTTGCCGGATTGGAATTGATTAAGCTGACTTCAATACCTTCTTCTCTTAGGGAACGGGAGGCCTGGGTTCCAGAATAATCAAATTCGCAGGCCTGGCCTATGATGATGGGTCCGCTTCCGATAATAAGCACGGAGCGGATCGATGCGTCTTTTGGCATTAAATGGATAATTTCGCGCAAAGATACAGGATGCTGCCTGTTTTTATGGGTCTATTGCAAAAAAGGAAAATATATTCATCGGAATTGAAAATGAATGCAATTCTACATCCTAAAGCATTTACTTTTCAGCAATTTCGGTAATTTGCATTTGATATATTAAAAAATCCCAGTGACTCAATTAAAAATTCTAATCACGGATGATGTACATCCATTATTGCTTGAGGGACTTGAACGCCGAGGTTTTATCACAGATTACCACCCAGAAATCAGTTTGGAACAGACCCGTGAAATCATCGATTCCTATACCGGTTTGGTGATTAATAGTAAAATCAAAGTAGATGGCTCATTTTTCGACAAAGCCCGGAATTTGAGATGGATCGCCCGATTGGGTTCCGGGATGGAAATTATTGATGCCAAAGCTGCTGAAATGCATGGAGTTCGACTCATCAGTGCACCTGAAGGAAATTGCAATGCCGTTGCAGAGCATGCGTTGGGAGCGCTGCTGGCTTTATTTAGAAACCTGGTTCGGGCTGATCAGGAGGTTCGTAAAGGAATTTGGGATCGGGAAAAAAATCGGGGAGAAGAGCTTTCAGGAAAGACGGTTGGGGTAATAGGATTTGGACACACCGGCAGCCGGTTTGTAGAATTACTCCAGGGTTTAAATGTTAAAGTCCTGGTTTATGATAAATACAAGCAGCTTTCTTCAACAGCGACTCGTTATACAGTCGTTCAGGATGTAAGCGAAATTCAGGAATCGGCCGATGTGATTAGCTTACATGTCCCCCTGACCGCTGAAACGAAGTATTTGCTTGATAAGGAGTTTATTGCGAAAGTCAAACATTCCTTTTATCTGATCAATACATCCAGAGGTCCGGTAGTGAACACAAAGGATTTGCTAGCTGCTTTACATTCAGGAAAAATCCGGGGCGCGTGTTTGGATGTATTCGAAAATGAAAAACCAGCAAGCTTTAATAAGGAAGAAAGCGCTTTTTACAATGATTTGTATCGACTGCCTCAGGTTTTAATCAGTCCACACATTGCGGGATGGACCTACCAGTCAAAACAAAAAATTGCCACCACAATCCTGGAAAAATTAGACCGGATTGCAAATGAAAAAAATATTATAAACTACTGAAAACCAATTAGTTAAATTTAAATTAAAATAAGTCATGCCAATTGGTATTTGAAATCCTTTTAGAAATTCTTAACATTGCAAAATTTTATTTCGACAGAAGCCACAAATTCACATTATGTCCAAACGATACTTACTACTCTTTAGCCTGTCTTTCTTTTGCCTGATTTCATTACACAGTCAAACCTCCCTGACAGGAAAAGTTACTGACGAATCCAACGGAGAAGCCATAATTCAATGTGGAATTATCCTCTATAAAAACGGGATTCAGGTTACCACCATCGTCTCAGATTTTGACGGAAACTACAGCGTACAGCTGGATCCGGGTAAATACGACGTGGAGGCCCGTTATGTGGGCTATAATGCCAAGCGGGTTACCGGCATCAATGTACTTGCCGGCAAAGCAAATACATTAAATATTAAAATAAGTTCCGGAATCCAGTTGGATGCCGTTGAAGTTATTGAATACAAAGCACCTTTAATTGAAAAAGACAATACTACTCAGGGTGGGGTTGTTACAGCTGAAAAAATAAAAAATCTGCCTACCAAGAGTTTGACAGCGATTGCGGCAACTACCGCCGGACTGTCAAGTGTCGATGGAGGTGATATCTACATTCGGGGTGGAAGATCCGATGCAACGGTTTTTTACCTTGATGGTTTACGGATTACAGGCCGACAAATTCCAGTTACCGAATTGGAGCAGATTCAAGTAATCACGGGTGGTGTAGAAGCACAATACGGAGATTTAACAGGTGGTGCAATTTCTTCTACCAGTAAAGGACCTTCCTCTAAATTTTCTGGAGGTGTAGAATACGAAACATCCCAAGGATTGGATGCATTTGGTTATAACCTTTTAAACGTAAATGTATCAGGACCTATTTATAAAAAACGCTTAACAGATTCTACAAAAGGTCGTACCATATTGGGATATCGTTTATCCGGACAGTTTAACATATTAAAAGATGACGATCCACCAGCATATGGTATCTATAGAGCCAAAGAATCTACTTTAAACAGATTAAAATCCGATCCTTTACAATTAATTGGTGGAACCCCATCTGTTTCAGGCCAGTTTTTAGAAACAAATGAAGTGGAATATCTGGATTACAATCCAAATACAAAAAATAAGGCTGTTGACTTAACTGGTAAATTGGATTTCAGACCGGTTGATAATATTGATTTATCTGTTTCAGGAAACTATTCACGCGTTGTAGATCGATTCAATCCGGGAGATGATAACACCACCGGACAAGGTTCCTGGACTTTATTAAACTGGGACAACAATCCAATTACCCAGACTGATATTTATAGAGTGAATGCACGTTTTCGTCATCGCTTGGGTAAACTGACTGACTTAAACAGTCCGCAAGATGCAGAAGCCACAGTTTCAAACATCCAAAACTTATATTATACTTTACAAGGCGGATTCCAAAATTCAAAAACCGAAACTCAGGACTGGAGGCATAAAGACCGGTTTTTTGATTACGGATATATGGGAAAATTCCATGGACGATATGATACGGCTTATAGTGATCAGTTTGTACATACAGGATATAACTTTGCAGTTACTGATTTTGAACAAGGAGGTTATAATTCAAATTTAAATGCATTTGATGCAAATAGTTCACCAAATCCTGCTTATGCGGCCTTAAATAAAATTCCTATCGATGAGCCTCAAATTTTAGATGGTTACCGGGCCTTTAATGGTCTGGTAAGTTCTGCTTATGACAATTTATGGAGTAATCTAAACAATAATGTTGGAGGTGTTTACAATAGATACAACAAGGCGGATAATGATTTAGCAACCTTGCAAGTAACCAGTGGTTTTGATTTCTTGCCAGGGGGATCTAAAAGTGGTCGTCACAACATCCAGTTTGGAATTACTTACGAGCAGCGAACCAATAGATCCTGGACTTTATTGCCTTTTAGTTTATGGAATTTGGCCAGACTTTATACCAACAACCACATCGTCGGGGTTGATACCAATATTGTAATTGGAAGAGTGTATAATCCATTCCTAATGGATTCGATAGACATATACGAAACATTAATTACTCCAGGTTCTGATGCGCGTTTTTATAGAGAAATTCGCTCAAAATTATTTCCAGGAATGGATATTGATCAAGCTGTACATCGTTATGGAAACGTAAACGAATTAAACAATAATGATCTTGCATTAAATATGTTTTCTCCTCGTGAGTTGACAGATCAAAATGTTATTGGATACAGTGGTTTTGATTATTTGGGAAATAAAGCCAAGAGCACCGTTAAGTTTGAGGACTTTTATAGAATCGTAGATCCAGCAACCGGTCGCAAAGCATTTGAGGTAGCACCATTTACACCTGTTTATGTTGGAGGTTATATCCAGGACAAATTTACATTTAAGGATATCATTTTCCGATTAGGTGCCCGGGTTGACTTTTTTGATGCCAATACAAAAGTGTTGAAAGATCCATATTCATTATATGGCTTGTTAGGAGCAAAGTCATTTCATGATATTAATGGTACGACTAAACCAGGATCTATCGGAGATGATTACAAAGTATATGTAACAGGTGAGAAATCTACGGAAGTAAAAGCTTACCGAAATGGAGACCAGTGGTATAATCGCGCCGGTACACCAGTCAACTCATCTGATCAGTTATTTACCAGTAACCTGGTGTATCCTGCTTATGTTCAGCCGGTAGATAGTTTGAGATCTATTAAAGGAAGATATTTTAAAGTGGAAGAATCATTTGATGATTATAAATCACAAATTAACTGGATGCCACGGATGGCATTTTCATTCCCAATTTCTGATAATTCCAACTTCTTTGCACACTATGATATTTTAGTGCAGCGTCCAACATCAAATGCTAACGTAACAGCATTGGAATATTATTATTTTAATGACCAGGGAAGAACTCCGGCAAACAATGCCAATTTGAAACCAAGCCGTACAGTTGATTATGAAGTTGGTTTCCAGCAAAAAATCAGCAATTCATCGGCTATTAAAATGTCGGCCTATTATAAAGAATTGCGTAACATGATCAATCGGATTACGTATAGCCGCGTTGCAACTATTGGAACGTACGACAGTTATGGAAATATTGATTTTGGTACCGTTAAGGGTTTCAACTTTACTTATGATTTAAGACGTACCAATAATTTTGAATTTACTGCAGCATATACCTTGCAGTTTGCAGATGGAACGGGTTCAGATCCAGAAACGCAAAGTGGATTGACACAAAAAGGAATTAACATCCGCAATATTTTTCCTTTCAATTATGATGAAAGACATCGTTTTTCATTTACTGCGGATTACCGTTATGAATCAGGTAAACGTTACAATGGTCCAAGAGTGTTTGGTAAAGACATTTTATCAAATACAGGAATCAACATGTTGGTAACTACTGCTTCCGGAAGACCTTATTCACCAGGTACACAGATTATTCGTTTTGATGGTTCCGGTTACCGCGGAGATATCAACGGTTCTCGTTTACCCTGGAATTTTAATGTGGATATGCGTATAGACAAGAACATTTCTATTGTTCGCGGAAAGCATCCTTTAGATTTGAATATTTATTTAAGAGTTCAAAATTTATTTGATACTAAAAATATAATTGGAGTTTACAGAGGTTCTGGTGGTTCAAAAGATGATGGATATCTTAAATCTGATAAAGGAGCTGCAGAAATTTCTAATGTAACAGGCATTTATGGAGAAGATTATATTGATTATTTTGTAAACCAATATAATTATCGGGTCGTTAATCCGAACAATTTCACACAACCGAGAAGAATCTATTTAGGAGCCATTCTCGAATTTTAATTTAATCATTGAACAAGTTTTGCTTTATGAGATCAATAGTATTATTCTTAAGCATTTTATTCGTGAGTCAGACGATTGGTTTTTCGAACCGACCGGAACATGTGGCTCCCAATCCCAAAACATCTAAAAACTTAAAACCACGTGGGGGTGCCTGTGCTGCTGCTACCAAGCAAATTGACATGGACATCAACAACGTCCGCGCTCGTTTATTAAACGGAGGGGATGTATGGTGGGATTTAAGTAAAGGTTCTTACATCGTACCAAAAGTACCGGAAGGATCCAGTAAAAAACCGGTTTCTGCAATCTATGCAGGTGCTGTTTGGGTTGGTGGATACGATCCATCCCGGAACTTACATTTAATGGCACAGGCATATCGTCGTCCATCGATGAACGACTGTTGGCCAGGCCCATTAACACCTAATACTGGGGAAACAACTGCAGAAGATTGTTTAAATTGGGATCAGTTTTTTGTAGTTCTTGGAAAGAGTATTCGCGACCAGCAAAAAATTTATAAAGAAGTAAAAGGTACGCGTGATTTAACGCTTTCAGAAATCCCGGAAGATGTATTGTACTATCCTGCCAGAGGAAATAAATATTTTTCATCCAAATATGGATTTGAATTGCCCTTTCTTCCTCAAGGTTTAGGTTTGTTTTATGAAGAACCAGGATCACCTTCTGATAATGGAATTTACGAACCAGAAAAAGGAGATTTTCCAATCATCGATATCCGCGGGTGTAATGAGCCTGTTTATCCGGATCAAATGTATTTCTGGGTTTATAATGACAACGGCGGTGGTGCCATTCACACCAATTCAAATGGCGAACCAATCCGAATGGAAGTACAGGTACAGGCATTTGCATTTAACACCGGTGACGAAATCAATGACATGACCTTCCAGCGTTATAAGTTGATTAATCGTGCACCTCAAGAATTGAATGACTGCTATTTTGCGATGTGGATTGATCCGGATTTAGGTTGTTATACGGACGATTATGTTGGTTGTAACAAAGAGCGCAGTTTAATGTATATCTACAACATAGATCCTTCAGACGGATCGAATGGATGTAATTGCGATCAGGGTGTAAATACCTATTGTACAGAAATTCCACTTTTAGGTGTTGATTATTTCCGTGGACCATTGGATGAATTTGGTAAAGAACTCGGAATGTCATCCTTTATGTATTATAATAATGGATCAGTAGGCAATCATCCTGCCGCTACATCTGACCCGGGAACAGCTATTGAGTATTATCGATATCTTACAGGACATTGGAGAGATGGAACACCATTGACTAAAGGGGGAAGTGGTTACAATCCGTCATCTCAAGATACCACACGGTATGCATTGAGTGATGATCCTAACAATCAAGCCGGTTGGAGTATGTGTTCAGCTTCATTGGGTGAAGGAGACCGCAGAACCTTACAAGCTACTGGTCCTATGAAATTATTGCCTGGAGCTATCAATGAATTAATTATCGGTGTGCCCTTTGTTCCTGATCAAAATTATCCATGTCCAAATATGGATGAATTGTATGCAGCTGATAAATTATCTCAGGATCTTTTTGACAACTGTTTTAAAATTAAAGACGGACCGGATGCACCGGATGTAGACATCATTGAGTTGGATCAGGAATTAATTTTGGTTTTGACCAATGACCTGAATTCAAATAATAAATTTGAATCCTATGCAGAAGCAGGCATTGGACTTCCTTTAGGTGTAGATAGTTTATACCGCTTTGAAGGATATCGCATCTTTCAAGTAGCAGATCCATCAATTACTTTAAATGATGCAACGATCGCAGATCCAACCAAAGTACGCGAGATCTTTACCGTTGATTTAAAAAACAATATTAGAAAAATTTACAATTGGGTTGGTCAGAAAAATCCAAGTCCGGATCCTACAACCCATCCGATTGTTTATTCTCCGGTAGAGAAAGTAGCAGGTCCAAACCTCGGTATCAGACATACATTTAAAGTTACTGAAGATCAATTTGCTAAAGGGGATCGCAGACTGATCAACCATAAAAAATATTACTTTACAGTAATTGCTTATGGTTATAATAATTATAAGGATTATAATTTGGTTGAAAATTTAGGTCAACGGATTACGTATTGTCCAGGTCGTTTAAATATTGGCCCAAATGAAGATGGCAAGCCTTACACGGGGACACCGAGACCTCAAGTATATGAAAAACTCAATGCCAAATACGGCAGTAATTTTGAAATTACCCGTCACGATGGAATTGGTATGGGCGGTATTGATTTATTACTCAAGCCTGATATGTATGATAAAATGTTAGCACCAGGTTATGATGGAAAAATTACCTATCAACCGGGACGTGGTCCAATAGAAATTAAAGTCTATGATCCACTTCGTGTTAAAGATGGAGATTATGAATTGAAATTTACTGATTCAAATCCTACCAATACCAAATTGGATGATCCCGTAAATTGGTTATTGGTCAATAAAACTACGAATGATACGACTCGCTCAGAATCAGATATCAATCGCCTCAATGAACAAATCCTCAACAAGTTTGGAATTTCAGTTGTCATTGGTCAAACCATAGAAGCTGGAAGCGATTCTTTAAACACTTGTGGCGTTATCGGTGAAGGGCTTTATTATGACTACAAGGATCCAAACGGTCAAAAATGGTTGATTGCACAACCAGATAATAATGTTGGAGTATCTGATTTTATATTATCCAGTTTGGGACAACCATCCTATACGCTGGATCCAAAAGAGTGTTATTCAAATCTTGGGTTGGGCGACATCCAAGGTACCTGGTATCCGTATAAATTACCTTCAGATACCGTTTACCTTACTCCAGTTTGGATTGATCCGTTATCTAAAGTTACCAGAGGTACTATTAAGATGTCTGATTTAAACAATGTTGATATTGTATTTACTTCAGATAAATCCAAATGGAGCCGCTGTGTGGTTGTTGAAACATGGAATCCAAATGTTGGTGGAAATTTAGTTTCTCCGGTAAGCGGATTGAAAAATTTTGCTTTAAAGAAAAAGCCTTCTGTTACTAAAGATGATTTAGACAATGACGGATTGCCAGATATTGATACCAATGAAGACAGTACCGGACTGGGTTGGTTTCCAGGTTATGCAGTTGATGTAGAATCGGGAAAACGATTGAATATTTTCTTTGGCGAAAATTCATTTTATTCATCAGACAATTCATTATTGGATGGATGTAATTCACGTCCTTTGACAGGAGATGACATGATGTATAATCCAACGGATGAATATCTCATTCAAAATCCATTGTGCCCATTATCTCAAACATTATTTTCATTACTACTTGGAGGTCATCATTATATCTACGTTACAAAAACGCCTTATGATTCTTGCAGAAGTTTCCGCTTGGGATTGAATTCAACAAAAATTGCTGATAAAAACAGATTGTTCAGGGATTTTACCTGGTGCAGTATGTCAGTAATTACACCTGAAGCACAATTGAAATCGTATAAAGACGGAATCATCCCAAATGATGTAACTGTAAGATTGAGAGTTCAAAATCCATATCAATATGCATTGGGTACCAATGAAAACAAAGGCCATAATTTTTATTCATTTTCAATTAAAGGTCACGAAGCGCAAATTGTGACAAAAGAAACTGAATACGACAATGCCCTTGACAATGTGAATGTAGTTCCAAATCCATATTATGGATTTTCAAGTTATGAAACAGGACAATTCAGCAATGTTGTGAAGATTACCAATCTCCCTGCAAATTGTACGGTAACAATTTATTCAGTTGATGGTAAATTCATTAAGCAATACAAACGCGATGAAGTTCCAGTGAGAAGAACAGGTTCCAATCCTGGAGTTGTTGAAACGCAAATTGCTCCAGATCAGGAGTGGGATTTAACAAACTTCAAAGGAGTTCCTGTTTCCAGTGGAGCCTATATTATTCACATTAAAGAAAATTCAACCGGAGCAGAAAAAATTGTGAAGTGGTTTGGTGTAGCAAGAAAATTTGATCCATCCGGATTATAAAAAAAACGAATAGGTGATTCCGGTTGAATCCGGAATCACTTATTTTAAAACCCGATTAATAGAAGACTTATGCGAAAAATAATTTTTACTCTTTTTGCACTTTCATTTTTAAGTACCGGAGCTTTTTGTGGAAATCCGGATCGCCAGGGAGAAGCCGGCGCTTATGAATTATTAATGAATCCATGGGTTCGAAGTGGAGCACTGAATAGTTTAAATGCCTCGTGTGTCCGTGGAGTTGAAGCGATGATGGTAAACGTTGCAGGTATTGCCAGGGTAAACCGGATGGAAATTGGCCTCGCTCAATCGAGATGGCTTGTACCAAGCGGCATTGGTTTAAATGCTGGAGGCTTTGTGACTAAAGTTGGAAAAAATGGAACCTTGGGGATCTCAATCATGAGTGTTGATTTTGGGGACATCCGGGTTACCACCACCGCTGTACCTGAAGGAACCGGTGCAACCTATAGTCCAAAATTCAGTAACATTGGCGTTGGATATGCGCATACGTTTGGAAATAAAATTACGGTTGGTGTATTGTTTCGTGGAATTTCAGAATCAATCCAGGACTTAAGCACGTTTGGATTTGCAATAGACGCAGGGATTCAATATGTATCAGGTTCACAGGACAATTTTAAATTTGGTATTTCATTGCGCAATGTTGGAGGTCCTATGGACTTTAGTGGAGATGGATTGTCAACTCAATTGAAAAGTTCTGAAAACACCGATTTAACCTATAACATTAGACTCAATAAATTTGAATTACCTTCTCAATTGCATATTGGGGTATCTTATGACTTTATTCCTTCAGACATGGTTACGATTACACCGATTGTAAATTTCACTTCAAATTCTTTTGGAAGAGATGAAATTGGTGGAGGTGCAGAAATCAAATTAACAGAATATTTTGCTCTAAGAGCTTCTTATAAGTATGAATTTGACTCAGGAGGCGATGAAATAAATAAAACAGCCCATACCGGTTTAGCAGCAGGTGCCAGTATTTCAGTTCCATTAAAGAAAAAATCAGAAACCCGCCTTGGAATCGACTATGGTTACAGGCATTCTGACCCATTCGAAGGAACTCATCAATTTGGAATTCGTCTGGAATTTTAAATTGATTGAACTAATTTAGGCTCTCATGTTGTTATAATAGAATAATTATTGAATTTGAAGAACGTTTTCCGGTGTTTCCGGTAAACGTTCTTTTGCTTTTTAATCAAAAATAAACAAACTATGAGCAATTTAAATTACATGACCCAGGAAGGTTATGATAAGCTCAAACACGACTTAGAACAATTAAAAACGAACGGCAGACAAGAAGTTGCAAGAGCCATTGCTGAAGCTCGTGAAAAAGGAGATTTATCTGAAAATGCTGAATACCATGCAGCGAAAGATGCTCAAGGTATGCTTGAAATGAAAATCAATGATTTGGAGAAAAAATTAATGAATGTCCGGATCATTGATGAAAGCGATATCGATACATCTCATGTAGTCATGTTGGCCAATGTGCGCATCCGCAATCACAAGGTTAATAAGGAAATGACATACAAAATTGTTTCGGAAGCAGAAGCGGATATTAAAGTAAACCGGATCTCAGTTACGTCTCCGATTGGTCAAGGACTGTTGGGAAAGAAAGTAGGAGACAAGGCTAAAATTCAAACACCAGCCGGTGAAATGATTTTGGAAGTTCTGGAAATCACTGCATCCTAATGGCAAGTATTTTTACAAAAATTATTAATAGAGAAATCCCTTGTTATTTTCTTGCTGAGAATGAGTATTGCTTTTCATTTTTAGATATTAAACCATTGGCTAAGGGACATGCTCTGGTCATTCCAAAGATAGAGCTTGATTATTTTTTTGATTTACCGGATGACATTTTAAACCAGCTCATGGTGTTTTCAAAACGAATGGCTCATGCAATTAAGCAAACCGTGCCATGCACTAAAGTAGGGATGTCCGTAATAGGTTTGGAAGTTCCACATGCGCATATCCATCTGGTTCCGTTGAATGCAATTAGTGAATTAAATTTTTCAAATACGCGCTTGCAATTTACAGAAGCAGAATATAGCGATTTAGCAAGGGAGATTCAAAAAAATTATAATTCAGTCTCTAGTCTATAGCCTATAGTCTATTAGCCTTATTACAGGATTGCAAAATTTTATCATTGCAGAATTATTCCTCCTCTAGGCTTTAGCCATACATTCATAATAGGCATCTTCATACATAGGTAAGATTTGATGGATATCAAATTCTTTTGCACGATTGAATGCAGCGAGTCGAAATGCTGCATGGCGATCCGGATCGGATAAAATGTAAATTGCTTTATCCGACATTTCAGCTACATCAGCTACCGGACAAGCATAGCCGGTTTTGCCTTGTAGGATCACTTCGGTTAAGCCACCAATGTTTGATGCAATAATGGGGACTTCACATGCCATCGCTTCCAAAGCTGCCAAACCAAAACTTTCGTGTTCAGATGGAAGTAAAAATAAATCGGAGATCGCTAACAGTTCTTCAACATTATCCTGTTTGCCTAAAAAACAAACTTCCTGACTAATTTCCCATTCACGACTCAACATTTCCATTCGAGGTCGTTCCGGGCCATCTCCGATCAGCACCAGTTTGGATGGAAGTTGTTGGTTGACCATTTTAAAAACAGCAAGGACATCTTCAACCCGTTTTACTTTTCTGAAATTGGAAACGTGCATCAAAATTTTTTCATTTTCGGAAGCAAATTTTAATCGCAATTCTGGATTCGGTTTTTTAGTAAATCGATCAAAGTCAATAAAATTTGGGATAACGATGATGTCTTTTTGAATCTCAAAGGTATCGTGGGTTTGTTTTTTTAGAGCTTGTGATACTGCGGTAACTGCATTGGATTGATTTATGCTAAATTCAACTACAGGAAAAAAAGATCGGTCAGCGCCCACTAAAGTAATATCTGTTCCATGTAAGGTTGTAACAAAAGGAAGGGCCTTGTTTTTTGAACGAAGTATTTCGCGAGCCAGATAACCAATGGTTGCATGTGGGATGGCATAATGGACGTGTAAGACATCCAGATTTTCATACAGAGCCACATCCACGATCTTACTGGCCAGAGCAGTATCCATGGGCTTAAAATCGAATAATGGATATTCGAAAGGGGCCACTTCGTGATAAAATACATTCGGTAAGAAATGCCCCAGTCTGGCAGGCCTCCGGTAACTTATAAAATGTACCTTATGACCTTTTCTAGCTAAGGCCATGCCCAATTCAGTGGCTACTACTCCACTTCCTCCATAGGTAGGGTAGCACACAATGCCTATATTCAATACGTCGCGCATAAGAATTATTAAACAATTTAATAAGGTAAATGTTAATTACACCTTACATGGTTTGATAATTTAATGGCAATTTACTCTATAGCGGATCTTGAAATGTTGACGGGAATCAAAGCCCATACGATTCGTATCTGGGAAAAACGTTATGGTATAATCAATCCAAAAAGAACGCAGACCAATATCCGGTTTTATGATGATCAGGATCTTAAAAACCTGGCCAATATTGCTTTACTAAATCAAAAAGGATATAAAATTTCACTTATATCTGAAATGCCTCCTCAGGAGATAGAATCCCTGGTTGCAAATATCAGCGATGTTGAGGTTTTTAATAAGGATTCATTGGATGCATTGACATTATCTATTTTACAGCTCAACGAAAAAAATTTTACTCACCTGTTAAACACTAACATTCACCAATTGGGATTTGAAAAGACATTCAATCAAATCTTAATGCCGTTTTTGGATAAATTGAATACCATGTGGTTGAGTGGAAGTATAAAAAAAGTACATGAGGAATTTGTAAATCGGATTATAAAGAAAAAATTGGTTCATGAACTTTGTCATTTAGAAAATCAAGAGCAGGATAGCAATACCTGTTTTTTGATGTTTTTACCTCCGGATGAAAAACAGGAGCTCAATCAGTATTTTGTAGAATTGTTTATTCGAAGAAATCATTTTAGGGCAATTGATTTAGGATCAGATTTAAATCCAACAGATATTTTAGATGGAATTCAAATAATTAAACCTCAATTTTTATTTACGATCATTCATGAAGAAAGTTCTATAAAATTTATTGAAGAATTAGTAGCTTGTTTAAATGAAATTCAAGATCCTCCAATATTATTATTAACAGGATATTTTTCAGAGCATTTTTCAAATCAAACAAAATGTGTTCGGATCACAAGAGGATTTGAGGAATTAGAACAATTTATTACAACCTTGAAGGAGATTAGTTGTATTTGTAAAAAGTAATGTATGTTTAGAATTCGTGTTGTTTTTCAATTGATTGGTGTATTTTTTTTATTGAGTGCGTGTAAACAAAACACAGCTGGCCCAAATCCGCAATCAAATGAGCCGGACACCATGCATACAAGCACTGATTCATTTCAAATCGATACAGCTCAAAGTATTATTTACTGGATGGGTAAGTCGCCTTCTGGCGCTCACAATGGGCATTTGAATTTTAAGTCGGGCATTTTATTTGGAGGCAATTTGCAAATTCAATCAGCAGAATTGTTGATTGATATGAATACCATTCGCAATTTAGATATTGAAGATGCATCCGATCGAAGTGATTTGGAGGAACATTTAAAAAATGAAGATTTTTTTAATGTGACTCAATTTCCGGAAGCAAAATTGAAAGTTGATAAAATAAATGAAATCAAAGATTCTGTAAACAATGCGATGATTTCCGGTATCCTTACAATTAAAGGTATAAGTAATCCAATTGTTGTAAACGGTAAAATCGATTATTCCAATGACGGCGTTTTTATTACAATCCCAGAATTTTTAATTGACCGTACCAATTATAATATCATGTATAATTCGAAAAAGATTTTAGCTTCCTTAAAGGATGGATTTATATATGATGAGATCGCATTAAGTGTAAAAATCGTAGCGAAAAAAATTTAATAATTTCCGGTTTACCGTCCTAAATAAACTAAAAGTATAGAGATATCAGCTGGTGAGACACCGCTGATTCGACTGGCCTGACCGATGGATGATGGTTTAATTCGTTTAAGTTTTGATTTAGCTTCATTGCTTAATGCAGGGATGGAATGATAATCAAATGCATCATTGAGTTTGACATTTTCAAGTCTTGACATCTTGTCAACCAATTCCTGTTCTTTTTTAATATACCCTTCGTATTTTAATTCAATTTCTGCGCATTCTACTGTTTCTAAATCAAATTGATTTAATTCATTCAGAAAGGCTGGATTTAATTTTGACAAATCAGATAGATTTACATTGGGTCTGCTTAATAGTTGGGATAATTTAGATTTTATTTCAATGGGTGACGAACCAATGGATTCTAAATATGGATTTACTTCATCGGGATTTAAAGAAATTTTTTGCAATTGCGTTCTGATGAATTGAATTCCCTGTTCCTTTTGGTTTAAGCGCTGGATGCGGGATTCTAAATTTTGCATTCCAATCTTTTGAGCAATCGGAGTAAGTCTTCTGTCTGCATTGTCCTGGCGTAATAAAATTCGGTATTCTGCTCGGGAAGTAAACATGCGATAAGGCTCTTCAGTACCTTTATTAACCAGATCATCAATCAATACACCGATATAGGCATCCGCCCTTGTGAGGATCAGAGCTTCCTGATCTTTAACACGAAGCGCTGCATTGATTCCTGCCATAAACCCTTGGCATGCGGCTTCTTCATACCCTGTGGTCCCATTGATTTGACCTGCGAAGTAAAGGTTTTTTAATAGATGGGTTTCAAGACTTAAAGAAAGCTGGGTCGGTGGAAAGTAATCGTATTCAATGGCATATCCCGGGCGAAACATTTTCACGTTTTGTAATCCTGGAATTTTTTGCAGGGCTTTGAATTGCACTTCTTCCGGTAACGAAGAGGAAAATCCGTTAATATAAATTTCATGCGTATCCCAGCCTTCAGGTTCAATAAACAGCTGGTGCCGGTCCCTTTCCGAAAAGCGATCGATTTTATCTTCTATAGATGGGCAATACCTCGGACCCAACCCTTGAATACGCCCTGTAAACATCGGACTTTGAGCAAAACCTGTTCGTAAAATTTCATGAACTTCAGGGTTCGTATAGGTGATATGACAATTAAGTTGCTTTTCGGGTAGCTCCGTTTCCAGATAAGAAAATCGGGAAGTCTTAAGGTCGCCTTCCTGAATCTCGGTTTGGCTGTAGTCGATGGTTCGACCATCCAAACGTGGGGGGGTGCCGGTTTTCATCCGTCCACTTTCAAAACCCAGGCTTACCAATTGTTCGGTAATGCCTTTTGCGGCATTTTCACCAGCCCGTCCTCCGCCAAATTGTTTTTCCCCAATATGAATCAGACCATTCAAAAAAGTGCCATTGGTTAAAATAACGGTTTTGGCTTCAATGTGCTGAGCTAAACCAGTTATCACACCGTATACCCTATTTTCTTTGACCAGCAAGCCTTTTACCATGTCTTGCCAAAAATCGATGAGCGGATGGGCTTCCAAAAGAGTTCTCCATTTTCTGGCAAATAAGTTCCGATCTGATTGCGCCCGGGGGCTCCACATCGCAGGCCCTTTTGAGCGATTTAACATTCTAAACTGGACCCTGGTTTCATCTGTAACGATACCGGAATAACCTCCCATTGCGTCAATTTCCCGCACAATTTGACCTTTAGCTACCCCTCCCATTGCAGGATTGCATGACATTTGAGCAATGGTTTGCATATTCATGGTAACTAAAAGCACCCGACAGCCCATATTGGCAGCTGCAGCTGCAGCTTCGCATCCAGCATGGCCGGCACCGACAACAATTACATCATAGGGTTTAAACATAAGATTTGCAAAGGTATGGAATTGTAAATGGATGAATCAGCTTCAACTGGAGTTATCCGACTCCCGGTGTAATTAACTTGATTCAATAGGACATTTTAAACAACAGAATGTTAAATAGCCTGCCTTGCTGATTGCATTAATCCTTCATCCAATAAAATGTCTTATATAAAAATTTTGATTCTATCGTTTTCTGGTATAAATTTGTATTCTATCCGACAGCACCTCGTCCAAATTTCGCTATTCGATTCGGTTACCTTTTTAAATTTACTATTATGAGAAACGTTTTTCTAAAGCGATTGCTGGTATTATTTATTGCAAACTGCAGTCTTTCTATTTTTTCAAATTTATATTCACAATTTCAATGCATTGAGGTCGTCCCGTCAGTCTGTTTAAATGAGTGTTATGCTGTGAATTATATTGGAACAGGAACATCCAATGCAAGTTATAGTTGGACAATCAGTTGCGGCACCATCACAAATCCAAATTTACAAAATCCACACATGGCTTGTTTTACTACAGCTGGATTGTGTACAATCCAGGTGATCTGGCAAGAGCCTGGAATGGCTCCGGAAACCTGTAGTGTCAATGTGGAAGTTTTTCCTTTGCCGCAGGGTTTGTTAAGTCTAACAAAGGATACGATTTGTGAAGGAGAATGCACCAATTTAAATGTTGTTTTAAGCGGTACGCCGCCATTTAGTTTTCAAATTCGTGAAAACAATCAAATTACAAGTCATAATTCCAGTTCTACCTATTACAGTTACCGGGTTTGTCCTACTGTTAAAACAACCTACAATCTGGTAAACATTACCGATCAAAATTGTTCCAATACCTCCCAACCAGCTCCGGTACAATTGGCGGTATTACCTGCTTTAACCGGGATGGTGAGCCAAACAAACAATGCCCTGTGTGCAAGTCCGGATAATTTAGTGTATGCATGGTATGCGTGTAATTCTCCCCTGGTATTGTCAACGCAACAATGCTTTTATCCACCTCAGGATGGATGTTATTGTGTCATTCTAAATAATGGACAATGCAAGGATACCATTTGTGTAAATTTTAAATGTGATTTGACCTGTTCGTTTGATTTTCCGGATACCATTTGCGTTGGAGATACTGCTTTGATTTATTATACCGGAAATGGGGGACCCAATACGATTTTCAATTGGGTATTAAACATTGACAATTTAATTGGTCAACGGTTTTTTGGTGTAGACAGTTTGTGGATAAAATACAGCAAACCCGGATGCTATCCAATTAATCTAACGGTTATAGAAGGTTCTTGTATCAACACCTGCAGTGATACCATTTGTGTAATTAATAAACCATGTGCCTGTGATTCGTTTGTTAAAAATGAAATCAGACCGATAGCCTCTGCATCACCAATCGGTTGTTGCTATGAGGTAAGAGGTGACATCGCATCTTTGGATTGTTTTAATAGCATGCAAATCAGTTTGAGTGCAGGAACATTTTACAATGTACAGGCAAATACCAATCAGGGTTGGATCGTTAATCAAAATAATTTTAAATACATAACCTTTACGCATACCGGTGGATTTATTCCTCCGGGAACTTTTAATGCAGGTTCGTTTTGTGTAAGCGGTGCTTCAAGTTATACAGTTTCTGTATTTTATTTTTATACTCGGAATGGATTTCAGGATACTTGTGAATTTCATTATGTATACGATTGTCAGTTACCTCCTTTCCTAAAAAAATGTGATTCAAGTTTTCAAACCTATCTGGAAAAGCAGCATACCTTACCAGAATTTTGTTGTTATACGATTCACACAGATAACCCTGTTCCCAATTGTTTTACTAAGATTCAGGTGAAACTCAATTCAGGAATGTTTACAAATGTTCTGGCCAATAATTTGCAAGGCTTTCTTTTGGTCCCCGGGGGTGCACAAGATTTTACGATAACGCATAATTCAGGATTTATTCCAATTGGGAAAATTACACCCGCATGGTTTTGCGTTGAAGGTGCTTTTAATCCAATAACCGTTACGGTTTTATATTTTTATACGAGCCCTAAGGGCACCGATACCTGTAGTTATCATTTTACTTTTAATTGTCCCGGACAAAACCCGCCGCCCGATTGTTGCGATTCAACCACAGCGCAATTGCTTACCCTGGGATCACAGGTTGATTGTTGTTTTGATTTACATGCTAACAGCAAATTAAATAAATGTTTTTCTAAAATATGCGTTTCTGTTTCCTCTGGACAATTGACCAATATAGCTCCCAATCCAGGATGGATAGCCAGCTCAACCCCGCAGGGAATTTGTTTTTTACCACAAGGAAGCTTTGTTCCGAGTGGACCAATTAATCCGGGATCATTTTGTGTTAGCGGAGCTGTAAATCCATTTACAGTAAAAGTAGAATTTTATGATAATACAGGTTTAGTATTACCTCGGTGTACAAAACAATTTGTAAGAGATTGTCCGCCGCCCCCACCAGCATGCAATTGCGATTCGTTAAAGAATTTTGTAGTACCCGTTAGCACGGTTCCTGGAAAATGTTGTTATAAAATTCAAGCAAATGTTGCACCTGGAAATTGTTTTTCAAAAATCCTGGTAACAGTAGATGCAGGAACATTTAGCAATTTGCAGGCAAATGCAGGATGGAATTTCTTTACGAATACAAATCAGAGTTTTAGTTTAATTCCAAATTCCGGATTTATACCAGCTGGATTTATAACACCAGGTTCATTTTGTGTAAACGGTGCAAGCAATTATACTGTAACAGTACATTATTTATATACTAATAATGGAATTACAGATACCTGTAGTTACAAATATATTTTTGATTGTCCTAAATTGCCTTCACTTTGTAATTGCGATTCACTTCAAACCAATATCCAACAAAACAGTGTTAATCCGGGAATATGCTGTTATGGGCTGACAGCTAAAATTCCAACTTCAAATTGTTTTACAAAGATTGAATTGAATTTGAGTTCGGGAAGTTTTGCAAATATACAGGCCAATACAGGCTATACTGCAAATTCCAATAGTGCTCAAAAAATAACGATTTTATCAAACAGTGGATTTTTACCTCCGGGTACTATACACCCGATAGATTTTTGCGTAACCGGATCGAGTCTGTATTCCATTCAATTGGTTTATTATTATAATAATAATGGAGCATCGGATACTTGCAGCAGGGTTTTCATGTTCGATTGTCCAAAAGTACCTGACCCATGTAAATGTGATTCATTAACTAATTTTGTAAACCAAAGTTCAGTTCTTCCAGGTTTATGTTGTTATGATATTGAAGGACACATTCCTTATGCTTCTTGTTTTACACAAATGCAAGTCCAGTTAAGTTCCGGAACATTTGTAAATGTTCAATCAGGAAATGGATGGTCCATTTCAAATTCGACGAATTCAAGTTTTTTAATAAATCCTTCTGGTGGATTTATTCCGTCTGGAACAATTTATCCTGCAACATTTTGTGTTAGTGGAGCAAGTGTCTATACTGTGAAGGTGAAGTACTATTTTACAAATAACGGAAAAAGAGATAGCTGTGTATTTAATTATAATTTTGATTGTCCGACAGTTTTGGATAGTTTATGTGATCAATCCGTTTGTGCATCGGGCAATAGAAATTGGCAAAACATTGCCAGTGGTGTCAGTTTTGTATACGATATGGTAGTATATCAATGTAAGTTGATTGTAGCAGGTCAATTTGCACAAGTTGGAAATGTGGCAGCAAATAATATAGCTGCATGGGATGGAACGAATTGGATTCCTCTTTCTCAAGGACTCAATGGCGAAGTACGTGCATTGGCTGTTCATAACGGATTGCTTTATGTTGGGGGAAAATTTTCAACAGCAGGATCGGTAAACAATGTAAATAATATTGCCAGTTGGAATGGCAGTAATTGGGCTTCTTTGGACAATGGGCTCACAGGTTCCGGTTTGACATTTGTGGCAGCTCTAGAAAGTACCCCTGCTGGTTTAGTTGTTGGTGGACAATTCCAAAATGCAGGCCAATCATCTGCATTGGCAACCAATAATATTGCACAATGGAATGGTACAAGTTGGAATAATAATTTTAATACAATCAATCAATTGTTTAATGGTCCCATTTATACATTAAGACAATACAATAATCAGTTGTATGCTGCCGGAACATTTAATTCACCGGCATTAAATTCAACCAGATGGAATGGTTCTAATTGGATTTCCAATGCTGGAGGCATTAATTTATTTAATAATCTTCCTTACAATGGAGTAGCAGCACAGTATGAATACAATGGAAATTTGATAGTTGGTGGACATTATCGGAATGCTGCGAATCTTCCGTTGACTCAAAGCATTTCAAAATGGAATGGAATCAATTGGTCGTCAATGGCTGGCGGAGATGTTCCTGATACCCTTGAAGCTGTCAGAGATTTTATACGGTATAATAATAAATTGTATGCTGCCGGTGAATTTAGTAAAATTGGAAGTGCTCTTGCAAATGGAGTTGCAGAATGGGATGGACAGAATTGGTTTTCTACAAATCATAATAATAAAGTTGCATGGGCATTAGCATCGTACGATTCTTGCGGGGCCATAACTTGTGATTTATATTCTGCCGGTGAAGGATTTGTAAATCGATGGAAGTGCATTACATCGGATGAACAATTTTCAAAGGGACATATATTTAGAATTGTTCCAAATCCTGCATCCAGTTACATTCGAATTTATTTGACGGACTTGGATATAAGTGAAACTCAATTTAGTATTCAGGATATGATGGGAAACACTATTTACAAAGTTGAGACGATGTTGATCGATGGATTTATGGATATAGATATGGATATTTTAGGTGTGCCTTCTGGTATGTATTTTATTGAGGCCAGGCGACACAATCAGCGTGAGGTACAACGTTTAATGGTAGTTAAGTAAATTAGATTTTTTTACAAGGTTAAATTGCGGGAACACAGAAGAAGAGGAGATTCTCTCTGTATTTCTGTGTGTGTATTTTCATTGTGGACTAAGCGTTATAGGATTTTCACGCAGAGACGCAAAGAAATATATCTGCTCTTGCTATCAACCAACAACTATCAACTATCAACTAACAACTATCAACTAACAACTATCAACCAACAACTATCAACTATCAACTATCAACTATCAACTATCAACCAACAACTTTCAACCAAGATATTTCACGACAAGATCACTAAGCAGGAGCACGGTTCAAGAATTGATCTTTTGGTGGAAAATGAAATAATAGTTGAAATTAAAAGCATTGAACATTTAGCTCCTATTCATTTTTTACATTTATGACTTATTTGAAATTAGGACATTTCAAATTAGGTATATGTATTATTAATAATGAAGTCCAATTAAAAACAGGGCTGCGTAGAATCGTAAATGGATATTAATCTATTCTGGTTCAAATCCCAGAACCAAACTAAATTTTGCATAATCCTTTAAGGATGTAGATTTTGGATCCAACCAGGGTTTGTCAAAACCAATTCCGTAATCAAATCCCAGCAATCCGAACATTGGAAGGAATACACGTACGCCAAATCCAACGGATCGTTTGAGTGAGAGGGGATTGTATTCTTTAAATGAATTCCAGGAATTACCTCCCTGTGCCCATATAGAACCAAAAATTGTAGCACTTGGATTTAGAGACAAAGGATATCTTAATTCCATAGTAAATTTATTAAAGATGGTAGCATCTTCAGCATCAGTACGAATGGTTGTGCGTTCATCAACTGTTTTTGCTTTTACATCTTCCACTTCATAGCCTCTTAATGAAAAGATATCTCTTCCGGTAACAGTAAAGGATTGATTGTTAAGTCCATCACCACCTAAAACAAAACGCTCAAATGGAGGTGCTTTAAGTTTTTTATCATAGTATCCCAGGATACCGATTTTTGCATTAAACGCAAGGACTAATTTATTGGCCAAATTGACATACCATTCTCCATCCATACGCCATTTATGATATTCTACCCACTGATATCTTTTATTGACACTGATGCTATCGGGATTCCAGTTGGATCTGAATAAAGAATAAGGAGGTGTTAATTG
The DNA here is from genome assembly GCA_016714025.1 of Saprospiraceae bacterium. Lineage (NCBI taxonomy): Bacteria > Pseudomonadati > Bacteroidota > Saprospiria > Saprospirales > Saprospiraceae > Saprospiraceae bacterium. The sequence continues at coordinate 988,181 of JADJOB010000002.1, forward strand.
CAAAGAAACTGAGATACGGGATCCAGACCTTGGATAGAGGGGTTCTGAAACGGTGGAGCGAACCAAGGTTTGTTTAAATGAAATATTATAAAAATCGCCATCTTTAACTGTCACAGGTGGGGTGCCAACACTAAATCCACCATTTTCATATTTAGTTAGACGGATTCGTTCTAAACTAACTGTTCCTGATGTTCCAAAGTTATCATCTGGCCACCTGAGTTGGGTGCCAAGGGCTCCGGTCAATCGGGCAATACTCAAACTACCTGCGCCAGCGCCATAAGCTGAATTATCTATCAAGCTGTAAATACCTCCAACGGTTAATGAGGTCGGTCTTTTGCCACCCAGCCAGGGTTCAGTAAATGAAAAATTATAAGATTGATAATAGCGACCATTCGTTTGAGCACGCAAGGATAATTTTTGTCCGTCTCCTTGTGGAAGTGGGCTCCAACTTGATTTTTTGAAAAAGTTTCTTGTAGAAAAATTATTGAATACAACCCCAAGGGTTCCAATCAATCCGTAGGCGCTATAGCCAGCAGATAATTCCAATTGATCTGAAGGTCTCTCTTCAACTGTATATTCAATATCGACAGTGCCACGTTTAGGGTTTACAGGAGTATTAATTCCCAATGCTTCCGGATTAAAGAAACCCAAAGCTAAAATGGCTCGTTGGGATCGAATGATATCGGAACGACTGAATTTTTGTCCGGGCCGTGTTCGAATTTCACGACGGATCACTTGTTCGTGTGTACGTTCATTGCCCCGAACCACTACTTTATCAATGGTAGCAGGCGGACCTTCAGTAATGCGAATTTCGAGGTCTACAGAATCATTTTCAACAGACACTTCAACGGGTTCTGCTCTGAAAAACAAATACCCTTCATCCATATATAAACTGCTTACGTCCCGGCCATCCTGTGCAAAACTGAGTCGCTTTTGCAATAATTCCTGATCATAGACATCTCCTTTCTGAATCCCTAAAACATTTTTTATGTGACTTTCAGGATATAAAGAATTCCCTTTGATACTGATGGTTCTAAAATAAAATCGATTGCCTTCATTAAGATTTATATGAATGCGTAATTTACCATTTGGCTGGCGCCAAATAGAATCTCCAATAATATCAGCATTCCGAAAACCTTGTCCGTTATAGTATGTAATTAGGTGTTCCTTATCTGCTTGATATTTATCTTCCTGAAATTTTGATTTACTGAATATATGCCAGAAACTTCTGGTTTCTTTCATTTGTTTGCGCAGTTTGCGCGATTTCACCAATTTATTTCCTGAAAAACTAATCTTAGCAATTTTTACCCGCTTATTCTTTTGAAAATCAAAAAGTAGTTTAATAGTATTTGGTTTCTTTTCATCGGGTAGTTGATGTATAACTACTTTAGCATCCAGATAACCTTTTTCTATATAAAAAGCCTGCAAACTAGTTACCAGGGCTTCGTTAATTTCATTGGTATAAACTGAATTTTTTGGAAGATGATTTGAAATAATCACATTCAGGTCTTCATGAGCAGATTTTTTAACTCCTTTGAATGAATGCGTAGAATACCGAGGTTTTTCTTCAACAATAATTTGAAGGCTCACTACATTTTGTACCTGAGTAGCAATTTGAATATTGACTTGAGTAAACAGTCGTTGTTTATAAATTGCTTTAATTGCATTTGGTATGTCTGCACCAGGAATATTAATTTTTTGCCCGATGCGTAAGCCTGAAATTCCAATAATGGCATTTGCATCACTAAATTGGTTTCCGCTGACCGTAATCGCTGAAATTTCATAAATCTTATTGTCGTAAGGAATAAATTCTTCGACTTGAGCAGAAACCTGGAAGCTACACCATAAGAAAAGTAAGGTTGGAGCTATAATCTGTATTAAAAACCTTGGAAACATAGAGACTTATTAACGTTGGCAACCCTTTCCGGATTGTGGGCCCAAAGGTAATTAAATAAGCCTTAGATAGCCCTCACAAACCAATTCAAGGATATGCAATTAAAGACTGATTTTCTTAAAAAGGTTGCATATTAAACCAAAAATTGACCTAATTTTTAAGTTGTTCTTCCGTTTTCCCAAATCGTCTTTGTCTTCCCTGATAGTCCTGAATAGCCTGATAGAGATGCTGTTTTGTGAAATCTGGCCAGAAAACAGGGGTAAAATGCAATTCCGTATAGGCTGCTTGCCAAAGCAAGAAATTTGAAATCCGGTATTCTCCACTGGTTCGAATCATTAATTCCGGATCTGGGATTCCATGGGTACTTAAATACTGGTTAAAACCAGCTTCGCCTATGGGAAGGTCTAAAATACCCGATGCAGCATCCCGGGCAATTTGATTGATTGCATGGAGAATTTCCCATCTGGAACTATAATTTAAGGCTAAAATGAGGTCCATCCGGTTATTATCGTTGGTTTCATCCATGCCCATCATCAAAGCTTGTTGGGTTTTTTCAGGGAGTTGACTCAGGTCCCCGATTGCCCGAAGGCGGATTTTATTCTTTTTTAGAGCATTTAATTCAATTTTCAAGGTTTCAACTAATAAGCTCATCAGGCCTTTGACTTCTAATTCAGGCCGATTCCAGTTTTCAGTTGAAAATGCATAAAGTGTCAGAAATTTAATACCCAATTCAGCAGATGCTTCAGCAATTTCACGTACTGTCTTGACTCCATGGCGATGCCCAAAAAGTCTTGGCATCCCTTGTTGCTTTGCCCATCGGCCATTCCCATCCATAATAATGGCAATGTGTTGGGGAAGATTGTCCTTATTTAAGTGTGGTAAAATGGTCTCTTCCATGCGAATCGTAAAGTTATGTAAAGGATTCTTTTATTTTATATATTAAAATTTTTCAAAATTTGTTTATTTTGCTGTTTCTAAAGGGCTCCTTGAAAGATGTTTTACAGATTAGTACTCAGTTTCTTAACGGCATTTATTTTTACCTATTTGATTATCCCTTCCATAATCAATATAGCCAAGTTTAAAATGCTGACTGAAGAGCCTAGTGAACGTAAGGTCCATAAACGCAGCATTCCAACTTTAGGTGGAATTGGAATTTTTGCCGGTGTTTTATTTTCCATTGTTTTGTGGACTCCCTTTAATGTTTTTGGTGATTTGCAATACATACTTTGTGCGTTTATTATTATTTTCTTGATGGGTGCTAAAGATGATATCATTCCTCTCACTCCTTATAAAAAAATGTTAGGTTTAATTTTTGCATCGTGTATTTTAATCTTTAAAGCGAATATACGAATAACCAGTTTTTATGGGATATTTTATGTGGATGAATTGCCTTATATAATTAGTGTTTTGATTTCATTATTTACCATTTTAGTTATCGTAAATGCATTCAACCTCATTGATGGGATCAATGCCTTAAGTGGAAGTCTTGGTATTTTGATTGCCACTGCATACGGGTCTTGGTTTTATATGGCGGATCAGGTTGTATTAAGTATCATTTCCTTTGCATTGGTTGGGTCACTGATTGCATTTTTAAAATTTAATCTCACCCCGGCAAAAATATTCATGGGAGATACCGGATCTTTATTAATAGGATTGATTTGTGCGATTCTTACAATAAGTTTTATTGAATTGGCATATCGCTCACCCAACCCATTGTATCAAATCATTGCAGCTCCGGCAGTTGCTATTGGTATTTTATTTTTACCCTTGTTTGACATGCTTCGGGTTTTTTTTGTTCGTTTGTTTTCCGGAAGATCACCATTCCATCCTGACAGACAACACATCCATCATTTAATGGTGGATGCCGGCCTGAATCATTTGCAAGCCACCTGTGTATTAATCGGATTGAACGCAGTGGTTATGTTAATAGTAGTGAAAGCCCAGGCTATCGGGAATTTATTGTTATTGGTATTTATTGTTTCATTTGGCCTTGTATTAACAGCTGTATTGCTTTACATAAAAAAATCCAAATCGCAACTTACCAATGACTCTTTCTAATTTGTTATTAATATTCTTGGGAGGTGGAGCGGGTAGTTTGCTGCGATTTTGGATTTCAACAATAAGTTATTTTCAATATTCTAAATTTCCTGTTTCCACATTTTTGTCTAATGTGATTGCTTCAATTATTCTTGGATTTTCGTTTAAATATTTTCAGGCAAACGACTCCCAGCATTGGGTTCGATATTTACTGATGATTGGATTTTGCGGAGGATTTAGTACTTTTTCAACATTCACTGCTGAAAATTTTCAGTTAATTCAACAATCTGAATTCTACTCATGTGCGTTGTATAGTGTTGCCAGTTTATTTGCATGTTTGCTTGGATTTGGATTGGCATGGAAAATTTGAAATTCTAATTTATCTTATTGTCAAGTTCACTATATCCGGCAAGAATCAGGTTTAACTTTGAATGGATACCTTTTTTGCGAAAGGGGTTCTTGGTAATTCTATTTATTTTCTTTGCAAACTTTCTGCTCTTCGCACAAAATTCATCCTTGCGTTGTAAGCAAGTTCGGTCTTCGGGTCAAATAGTTTTAAATGATAGTTTTCTAATTGCTCCTTCCACAATCCAAATTCAAACAGTTGGTGTCCTTGAAGAACAAATTAATTTCAATTTTCAAAGTGACAACAATTTGATATTGATTTCAAACCCGGACACTACAAAAACAATTCAAATATGTTACCGGGTATTTCCAATCATTCCAAAGAAACAGTTTTATTTATTTGATACAGCGATTCGTCAAAATCCGCTCCGTCCTGATTACGCAAATCCGGAATATGTTGTTAAATCAAATGCTGATTGGTGGTCCAGTCCTGGTATAGATTATTCTGGAAATTTTACAAGAGGAATCAGTAGTGGCAACAATCAATCATTGGTATTAAATTCTAGTTTGAACCTGCAAATGAGTGGAGACCTTGGAGATGGATTTTCAATATTAGGAGCTATTTCTGATAACCAAATTCCCATTCAACCGGAAGGAAATACCAGACAGATTCAGGAATTTGATAAATTGTTTATCCGTTTATCTAAAAATATGCAGCATCTAACTGCAGGGGATTTTGAAGTAAATCGACCTGCAGGTTATTTTATGAATTATTACAAAAAAAATAAAGGGGGCGTCTTAGAAACAAAGCACCAATTAAAATCCTGGGAGCTTCAGACTAAATCTGCATTTGCTATTTCCAAAGGGAAATCAAACCGGCTAAGCCTTAAAACACAAAATGGAAATCAAGGTCCATATCGTTTGTATGGAATTAATAACGAGCAATTTATTATCATGCTCGCATCCAGTGAAAAAGTATGGTTGGATGGTGAACTATTGGTGCGAGGAGAAGATGCAGATTATACAGTAGATTATAATTTAGCCGAGATTCGATTTTCAACGCGTCGAATCATTTCTGAAAACAGCCGCGTAATAATTGAATTTGAATATCTTGACCAAAATTATACCAGGAGTCTGGAAGTAATACAGACTCAATTTCAGAATAAGAAATTCAAAACGTATTTTAACGTATTCAATGAACAAGATAGCAAACAACCTGCAATTGATTCTGACCTGGACTCATTAGATCGGGCTGCACTCAATGCAAGTGGAGATAATGTCAAATTAGCAGTTCGTTCCGGAATTCGCAAAGCAGGTTCAGGTTTTAATCTAAACAGAATTTATTATCGCGAGCGGGACACGGTTATTAATATTCAAGGATCTCCAACAGCTTTTAAATACTTACTGTATGATCCAAATGCTGACAGCAGTGCGTTGCAAGTAGGTTTTTCCGAAGTGTTAAATGGACAAGGACATTATATTTTAAAACTAAGTACAGCAAATGGACGCGTATATGAATGGCGTGCACCGGACCCCCTTACTGGAAAATTGAATGGGAATTATGAACCGGTTATACCATTAATCGCTCCCAGGAGACAATTTATGGTAAATGCCGGATTGGAATGGCAAAGAAAACCCAATCAAAGCAGTGGAATAGAAATAGCCCTATCAGATCTGGATAAAAACAGAGTTTCGAGTTTACAGGATAATGATAATACGGGCATTGCTGTAAAAATGTATTCCGGTTTACCAATCTTGAGTTTACGTGATTCAAGCATCCAGTTTAAAAGCTTTATTAGTTATGAGTTAAATCATAAATACTTTAATCCAATCAATTCATACCGGAGCGTTGAGTTTGAAAGAGATTGGAATATTGGATCTCAAATAGGGACTACGGATCATTTACCCAAACTAAACATTACAGCCAACATTGGGAGGCATTTAGAATTAAATTTAGAACAGCAAAGATTGATTCGTTCAAATTTATATAAAGCGACTAAAAATGAGATTTCCGGTATTTGGCAGGATAGTACTTCTATGATTCGATTGAATTATAATTATTTAGTGAGTGAAGATTTAATTGAAAAAAGTAATTTTCAAAGACCCTCAATTGTGATTCAACGCAAATTTTTAAAAAGTTGGAAATTCGCTGCTCAAGCAATCCGGGATAAAAATGAACGAATTTATTTGCAGAATGATTCTTTGTCTTCAAGCAGTTTCTTTTTTGATTCTTATGAAGCGTTGATTGAAAATACGATTGCTACTAATTTTAAAGTAAGTCTTTCTGCAAAACACCGTTTGGATTATGTGGTAGATACCAATCAATTTTCTAAACTAGGTCGTGCAACAGAAGCTCTTTTGGAAAGTCAATGGGAACTAAAAAAGTTAGGTCGTTTAAATTTAAAATTGAGTGGACGAGACTTAAATTACTTTAATAAATCCCTGGATGATTCTTTAGGGAAATTGTATTTCCTTGGAAATGTGGATCATCAAATTCAATTTTTTAAAAAGGCTATTAGTTTAAAAAATTATTACGAATTGCAAAGTGGGGTCGAGCCAAGGCAGGAATATGTTTTTGAAGAAAAACGACCTGGTGAAGGAAATTTCATCTATATGGATTTTAACAAAGATGGAATCCGACAAATTTATGAGTATGTGTACGCGCCTGAAATTGATACTGCCCGATTTGTTCGATTCCAACTCTTTAATTCGGAATATATACAGATTTATCAAGCTTCCTGGAATAACTTTTTTACAATGGATGCAAGAAATTTATTTAGTAAGCCAACAGGTTTCTTAAAATTAATTTCAGGTATTTCATTTGAATCAGGAATTCGGTTTAGTTCCAAAGTTAATACCGATTCTAAAATTCAAAATAGGCTTGACCCAATTTATTTTATAAAAAAGAATCCGGACCTGGTTGCATATGTTGCATCCATTCAACAAAACCTTTATTATAATAGAGCGCATCCGATTTATGAATTGCAGGCTGGTTATTTGTATAATGGACAACGGGTTTTGTTAACATCTGGAATGGATGAAAAAAAATTGTATAATCCCTATTTTAGAAGCAGGTGGAGTTTTTTTGGATTAATGGATTTAAAATTGGAGTATTTTTTTAAATCCGATGAAAAAGTAACCCAATTTTATGTGGATCAAAATTACAAGATCGTATCAAATGGCATTTTGCCGGAGTTAGCGTTTCGATTTAGAAAGGATATTCGATTTAATTTAGGTGCAACATTTAAAAGATCCATTGAGGAAATTCATCGACTGGAGAAAGCTTCAATTTTTGAAGCTAAAAATGGTTTTGCAATGTTTATTAATAATAAGTTGACCGTGCGGTCTGAATTAAAATATATTTCAATCCAATTTGAAGGAACAAAAGGAGGATTGGTGGAGTTTAATATGTTGGATAGTTATAAGGATGGCAATAATTTTAACTGGGAAATCGGATTCGATTATAAAATCAGTTCCTTACTGCAATTACAATTAAACTATAATGGAAGGAAAGCTGCTGAAAATGAAGCTTTACATACCGGAAGGGTGCAGTTAAGAGCTAATTTTTAACTAAATCGATTGGACTTGCCTTGTTTAGAATATTAAATAGAACTCTAAAAATTTCTAAATCAAGGCTTACGATTTTCAAGAAAACCTGGTTTACTGCTGTAAATGAGCTGTTTAAGCCAATTTGCACTAAAATGGTGTAGCAATTTTTTGAGATTACCTTAAGATTTTGCTAAGACTTTTGTAGTTCTGAATGTTTAAATTTGCGACTCTTTAAAATATAACATGATGTATAGTTCGGATGTAGAAGGAATGAATGCCCTGGCACAAGCCTATAAAGATTTAAAATTAGAGATCGGAAAAGTAATTGTTGGGCAAGAAGAAGTGGTTCAGGCTAGCTTAATTTCTTTGTTTAGCAATGGCCATAGTTTATTGGTCGGGGTTCCGGGATTGGCGAAAACGTTATTGATTAACACCATTTCAGAAGTTTTGGATCTCAGCTTTAAAAGAGTTCAATTTACACCTGATTTAATGCCCTCGGATATTACCGGTTCGGAAATATTGGATGAAGAGCGAAAATTTAAGTTTAATAAAGGTCCCATATTTGCAAATATTGTTTTGGCTGATGAAATCAACCGGACTCCACCTAAAACACAATCAGCCTTATTAGAGGCTATGCAAGAGCGAAATATTACCGTCAGTGGTGTAAAGCACAGTCTCCCAAATCCTTTTTTTGTTTTAGCAACTCAGAATCCAATTGAACAGGAAGGGACTTATCCTTTGCCTGAAGCACAGCTGGACCGATTTATGTTTAATATCTTATTGGATTACCCATCGTATGAGGAGGAAGTACAAGTGGTAAAACAAACCACTTCAGATCAAGCAGTTCAATTAAAAAGCATCATTACATCAAATCAAATATTAGAATTCCAAAGATTAATTAAAAAAATTCCAATAGCAGACAATGTCTTAGAATATGCTGTATCCCTGGTTTCAAGAACTCGACCTTCAAGTTCGAATACAATAAAAGAAGTAAATCAATACGTAAGTTGGGGTGCTGGCCCTCGTGCTTCGCAATATTTAGTACTGGGAGCTAAATGTCATGCTGCTCTGAAAGGTAAATTTTCTCCAGACATCGAAGATGTTAAAGCAATTTCAGCTTTGGTATTGCGCCACCGGATTGTACTAAATTATAAAGCAGAAGCAGATGGTCTTAAAATAGATCAGTTTATTCAAACCCTGTTATAGGTTTGATTAATGTAATGAACGGATTTTCATGGTGACATTTTGTGAAGGTCTGTCACCGCGTTCTGTTTTAACAGAAGCAATTTTATCAATTACATCGAGTCCTTCAACAATTTCTCCAAAAACGGTATATTCCATATCAAGAAAGGGAGTGCCACCCAATGTTTTATAAGCATTACGTTGTTCTTCTGAATATTTAATTCCTTTACGATCTTCCATTTGATTTAATGCTTGATCAGTTTGAAGACTGCCCTGAACAATGTAAAATTGTGAACCTGAAGATTCTTTTTTTGGATTAACCTGATCGCCGGTTCTGGCAGCGGCGATGGCTCCTTTTTTATGGATGCAAGCTCTATTAAATTCTGCCGGAATCGTAAAACCAGGTCCACCACTTCCAAGCATGGTCCCAGGTTCTGAATTTCGGGATTGAGGGTCTCCTCCCTGAATCATAAAACCATTGATGACCCTATGAAAAAGCAAATCATTATAATATCCCTGTTCGGCATGCTTATTAAAATTATCCCGGTGTAAAGGCGTTTGATCATATAATTTTGCAATCATCGAGCCCATAGAGGTTTCGATTAATACATAACAACCATCAGGAGGTAACACTTCAATTTTTTGTTGCATTTGATTCACTTTTTTACCATGATATGATTTAAGAACAACCTGGTAAATACCAGATTTTGTGTATAAATGTTTAGGATTTTTTTCAGTTGAACGAGTGCCATCTCCAAAATCCCATTCCCAACGGTCGGATTCACCTGAACTATTAATAAATAGGGCTTTAGCAGGTAACTTCACCTGATTTCCTTCTAAAGAAAATCGTGTGTTTGAATTAGAACAGGAATTGCAATATACTGCAATTGAAATAAGCATTAAAAATCGGTTCATAGGGGTCAATTTGGGAATATTACTGAATGCTGATTTTCATCGGAATGTCAGCCATGGGGCGATTTGCGGCATTGCATTCAACGGCTGTAATTTTATCAATTACTTCTAGACCTTCAAATACTTCTCCAAAAACAGTATAGCCACCATCTAAAAAAGGTGTGCCACCAATTTTTGCATATTTTTCCAAATCAGCCTGACTGTATAAAATATTTTTACCTGCGGTCATAATCGATATATTATTTGCATCTGCGGGTTGGCCTTGTACAATATAAAATTGAGAACCTGAGGATTCCTTTTTGGGGTTGACTGCATCTCCTAAACGAGCCGCCGCCAAAGCTCCTTTAAAATGAAATTTTCCAATTTCAGCAGGAATGGTATAGCCTGGACCGCCATTTCCAAGCATCATGCCAGCAGCTGCTTTTTTAGATTCCGGATCGCCTCCTTGTATCATAAAATTAGGGATGACACGATGAAAGAGCGTTCCATCGTAATAACCTTCTTTAACCAATTTAATCATATTGGCTTTATGTTTTGGCGTGCTGTCAAACAAACGCGCTTTCATTTTTCCCATCGGAGTTTCAATTATTATAATCGTTTCCTGAGAACGACTGCATGCACTTAAACTAAAAAGAGCAAGCAAGAAAAATAACATTCTAAAATTCATATTTTTAATTGTTAAATTCATTTGGAAATTCTGTTTTAAAATAATTGATTACTTTTTCTTTTAAATAATTTTCTTGTTCAGTTGCTCCCTTCAAAGTAAATGGTTTTAACATTTGATAATGTGGCCAACCATCCTGATCCGTTCCTTTAAATTCATAAAAGCCATCAATACTTAAAAGGCGGCATGACGCAATATGCATCAAATCTGTTTTCTCTTCTTTGGTAAAACGTCCCTGTTTGACAAGTCCTAATTCCTGAATGCCAATTAATAACAATACAATATTTAAATCCGGCAAGGCAGTTTTTTCAAATTTGTCCTTAACAAAATGACGAATACGCAACCACTCAAATTCAAGTTCCCATACTTCCATGGACCGCAAAATTAATAATATCTAAGCGTGTCATATATATAAATAAATTATAATATGAAAAATAAATAGCTAATTTGTTGAAAATCAATAAAATAAATTGTTTTTTAAGCAATATTTATCATCATCTGGCCTGTTATTGAACGAAATCCCAGCTTTTTATATATATTTTTTAGAGAACTTAATTGCTAAAACCAACTGGTTTATTCTTCTCTGAAAATGGGTAAAATTTCATAGACTTTCTTCGTGGGGAGCAAGGAAGCCAACAATCCGATTCCAAAAACAGTAAAACTGACCAGAATAAAATCAATCAGGCGAAGTTGGATTGGATAGCTATCTATAATAAATTCATCCGGAACACCGATTAATCCATAATTTTTTTGAAGCCAATAAAATATAAGTGCAAACATAAACCCCAGCACTAAGCCAATGCCACAAATAAGAATTCCTAAATTTAAAAAGACTTGCCGGAGTGATTTATTTGACATTCCCATTGATTTTAAAATAGAAATATCAATTCGTTTTTCCAGGACGATCATCCATAGCGTCCCGACAATTGTAAAGGAGACTAATAATAGCGTCAAACAAAATAAAGAATAAAATAGCCATTTTTCAAGGCGCATAATTTTAAGGAAAGCCTCATCTTGTTTATAACGGTCCTTAATTATAAAGTCAGAACCGAAAATCATTTCAATTTGATGAATGAGGGTCCCAGGCTCATAGGATGGATTTAATTTAAGTTCAATCGAACTCAACTGGTCTGCTTTACCTGTAATTTGTCGAACCCCTTGAATGCTCGTGATTATAGTTGAAAAATCGCTTTCCTGGAGAAATGAATACACGGACTGAGCTTGTAATGGAAAACGTTTTAATGCATTGTTCAGATCAGACGTCTCATTATGATCTGGAATAAACACCCTGATAAATTCTTGAAAATTGTCAAGGTCAACACCCAGTTTATTTCGAATGCCTAAACCTAAATTTGCTAATGGGCGTTGTTCGTTTTCGATTTTAAAACTACCTTCCAGAATTGCTTCGTGAACCGAACAAACTGTAACATAATTGGAATCTACTCCTTTTAATACGCCGAATTCCTGAGCCTCTGCATATTGAAACATTGCAATTTCTTCCAATGTTTTAGTATATCTTAAGATTCCAGGTACTTGTGTCAGTTGAAATAATTTAGCACTGTCTTCTTTAAATGTTTTGCCTTGTTTTATTTCAATTTTTACATCCGGATTGTATTTACTAAACATTCCAGATAAAAGCTCTTCGAATCCATTAAAAACGGATAGAACCAAAATCAATGCAGCAGTACCAACGGCAATTCCAATTATAGAAATACCGGTAATCCAATGAATTGCCTGGGAGGATTTTCTGGAAAACAAATAGCGAACTGCAATTTTTAAACTAAGCATCTTACTTTATTTCAGCGTTTGAGTTTCTGGCGGGATAAGCGCTTTATAAATTTGGTCCTGTATTTTAGTACGGTATCTGTTTTTATGCAAAAGATTTTGTTTCGAATCAGGAAAGGTACGATTTGATAAAAATACATACACAATATTATTTACCGGATCAGCCCAAGCGCAGGTTCCGGTAAAACCCTGATGTCCAAATGTTTTTTTAGAAGCCAGGTTTGATACATAGGCAATGGTGCTATCCCTTAAATCGGGCATATCAAAAACAAGGGCTCGTTTGCCAAATTCTAAATCCCGTTTGATAAATTTGGTGACTGTTGAACTACTAAAAAATTCCTGATCAGCATAAGTTCCCAGATTTAGAAACAATTGCATTAATACAGCTACTTCACTTGCATTCGAAAACAATCCAGCATGGCCGCTAATGCCACCCATCATGGCAGCTCCCATATCATGAACATATCCTTGTATTTTTTGGTGACGAAAATACGTATCAATTTCCGTAGGTGCTATTTGACTTTCTGAAAAATAATGATTTAATGGATTAAAGCAAGTATATCTTAAATTCAAAGGATTAGATATTGTTTTTTCGAAATAATTTTCGAACTGTAAACCTGTTGTTGCATGAACCAGATTAGGCATAAAATAAAAACCAATATCAGAATACCAGTATTTTTTTTCTGGAATGCTTTTAGATTGAATGATTTGCATTAACATGCTATCCCGGTAATCTGATTTTAAATAAATATTTTTACAAATTGGAATATTAAATTGAATGGATGCAGCCGTATCATAGTATGTTGGATTTAAAATATTCAATGAATCCGGATATTTCAACGTGTTTTTATAAAACGGTATCCAGGATACAAATTTTGCCTGGTGTAATAAAACATCCTTTAAGCTTATGTTTTGTTTTTCGCTATTTCTAAATTCCGGAATGTATTTACTTATTCTTGAAGAAGTTTCAATTTTATTTTGATCAACTAAGCTCATTAAAACAGGTGCACTGCCTATTATTTTTGTCAAGGAAGCTAGATCATATATGGTTTTATTGTCCACCCATTCAGTGGAATCATAATCAAAATAACCAAAGGATTTTCGATATACAATTTTTTCATCTTTTGCAATAACAATTTGGCAACCTGGAGCAGCATGGTTTTGAATTAAGTCACCCGCAATGGAGTCGATTTTATTTAATATAGAACTTGAAAGTCCCATAGATTCTGGTATTGCAAAACCCATTCGATGCAATGCTGGGCGATTGATTCCAAATCCTTCTTTTAAATAGGAATTTGTATTTACAGGGGAAACTCCAACAATTGGATCAGTTCCAAATATCATTTGAGCTGAGATATCCTGTGTTCGTTCATTGTCTTCATAGGCCAAAACGATACTGGCAGAAGCAGGAAGAAACATACTAACGTATGGACATCCAAACAAGACAACTATGCATTTTTTATTTGCAATTATTTTATTTAATTGTTGAAGTAATTCAATATTGACGCCGTAATTTTTATTGGATTGATAATTCAGTTTATGTATTGAGACAATAATCAGTTCTGAATTTTCAATAGCCTGAAGGTATTCAGGCTTGCAATCTGCAACGGAATTCATCGAATAGGTATTTATGGATGAATAATCCTGTAACCGACTTTGAAACACATTATTCAATTCGTCATTGATGCTTACACAGCTGATGTTAAAGGGTATTTTTCTAATGGGCACTAGTTTATTACTGTCTCTGGCAAGCGTGAGTGTTTTTCTGTATATTTTATCTTTGAGGACAATGGATCGCTCAATTGATTTATTATAAGAAATACTGTCAAACCCTTCTGAAATCCATGCGTTTAGTCCCAACGTATGTTTAACAATCAGAATGCGTTTTACTTTCTGATCGATTTCTTCCAGGTTCAAAATATTGGAGTCAATTCCCATTTTTATCGCTTGAAAAGCTGCAGGTATATTTTCACTCAGCAACAATAGATCATTTCCTGCATTAAGTGCTTTTACTGCGATCTCACCGGCATTAAAATTTTTAGTAACGCCTTTCATTTCTAAGGCATCAGTAATAAGTAATCCCTTATAGTGGAAACGTTTCTGGAGTATTCCATTTAAAATTTCTTTTGATAAACTGGCGGGGATGTTTTCAGAGCTATCAATAACTGGAACTTTTAAATGAGCAATCATCATGCCGGCGGGTCTTGCATTTAAAATTCCTTCAAAAGGATAAAGTTCTAAACTATCCAGTCTTTTTCTATTGAAATTTAAAACAGGTAAATCTTTATGTGAATCCAAATCAGTATCGCCATGACCTGGAAAATGTTTCACACATGCCAGTACACCATGATCCTGTAAACCTTGCATAAATGCAATAGACTTTAAGAGAACCTTTTGTCTGTTTGATCCAAACGAACGCTCATTGATTACCGGATTATTTAAATTATTATTTATATCAAGGACCGGTGCATAGTTCATGTGGATTCCAAAAAGTTTCATTTGTATGGCCATTTCTTTTCCAAGATCATAGATCAAACGATTTTCTTTTAATGCACCTAAGCTCATTTGTTTTGGAAAAGAAAAAGCATCCGTGATGCGCATTCCAAGTCCCCATTCAGCATCCATACTCACCATGACAGGTATTTTTGAAAGCTTCTGGTACTTTTGAATTAATTCGTATAGGCTTCCTGACGTTCCTTTAAAGAAACAAATACCACCAATGTGATAATCTTGTATCAAGGCACTTACATCTTGAATTTGTTGTTCATTTTGAGTTGAAAAGGACCGAATCACAAACAGTTGACCTAATTTTTCATCCAAGCTCATCGTAGCCAACACACTATCTGCCCATCTCGATGCTGAATAATTTTGCGAATGGCTTGCAGTGCAAAAACTAAGAATGCAAAAGAGAATATTCTGCCAACTCATTTTTTGAATTGGCCATTTTTAATGTAAATGCTGGAATCTAACTGTACCGCCTTATTAAACATGGAATCAGATTTTATAAGTTGATCTACATTCCGGTAAGCAATGCCTAAGTTAAAATAAGCCTGCGCATTTTTTGGGTCTTTCTGTAGTACCTGGTTAAAATAATATAAGGCATTTTCTGTATTGCCTTCTGAGCCTTCTGCAATGCCCATTAACATTAAAGCTTCCAAATCATTCGGATTCATTCCAAGCGATTTTTTTATTAGGTCTTTTGCTTTCTTCACATCACCCGTTTGCATTCCAATCTGTCGACCCCGTTCGCGGAGTGAATATTGTAGATTTTTAAATGCATCTTCATCTTCCGGGGTATGTTGTAAGATGAAATTATATTCCTCTATGGCCTTTTCAAAATTTTTGCTGTAGTAATAACTATTGCCCAATTGAAGGTGTGCCTCCATATAAAGTGGATTTATTTCGATCGCTCTTTCTGCTTCTTTTTTAGCTTCAATTAAAGCGTTTTTTACTTCTAGTGAGTCTTTAGAATCACGCACCCGTTCCAGGTAAACTCCTGCAAGTCCATTGTGTAGTTTGGCGCTCTGAGTTGAAATTTTAATGTCACTTTTAAACAAAGTGGCATTGTCATGCCAAACCGGATTGCGAATAATGGTTTTAATTGAATACAATATAAGTATAGGTGCTAATAAATAAAATGCTTTAGACAGATTATTCCTGAAAAAATAAATCATTAGATAAGAAACATACATGCAAAATCCCAAGGAGGACATAAAAATAAAACGCTCTCCTAAATTGGTTCCTATTGGAAAAAAGATATTGCTGACTAAAATGAGTGGGATTATATAACTGACAATCGCCAAACTTGTAATCGGTGACTTGCGAAATTTTAATAAAGCTAAAATTATTAAACCGCCGTATATAATATATGCTAATATAGATTGGATTGAATAAGGTCCAAGTACCGGAATTTGCTTTGGATAATAGTCGTGTGTCAATGGATGAGGGAATATCAATAATCTGATATATTCAAATAAACTATAACTTATCAATCCAATTTTATCTGCTAAGATCATTGGCACGTTTTCTCCATTTTTATAGCTTAGATAAGGATTGTTCATTAACTCTTTCGAGACACTTCCAAATGGATTGAAGCCCAGAATACTTCCTCTAATAAATAAAAAAACCAAAGTCACACTGAATAGGCATAGACTAACTGCAAGCAAACTTTTCCAGTTTTTTGTATACAAGAGATAACATGCAATTGGGATTATTGCCAAATAAGCAATGGCATTTTCTTTTGAAAGCAAGGCAGTAAAGAAAGCGAGACCAGTCAGTAATAAAAATATATATTTTTTTCGATCAATAAATTCGAGCGCAGCCCACAATCCTAGTAATGAAAATAATAAACTGGCTGTTTCATCCATCCCTTTAATATTTGCAATACATTCAGTGTGTACCGGATGTGCAATAAAAAGTGCTGCTGAAAAGAATGCAAATGGCGTCGAGACGTCAGGGAGTATTTTTTGAAACAGTTTTTTTAAAACTTGATAAATTACAATACCCAAAAAGGCATAAACAAGAATAGAAAAGAAATGAAAAATCGCAGGATCTTCACCAAAGATTTCATAGATGCATGCAAAAAAAACAAGCGTCATCGGTCTGTAGCGGCCTCCGGCAACCACTTTTTCTTTGCCACTTTTTTTAAAAAAACCATGAAATGAATGTTTTGAAAACAAATCGGGGATTCCTGAAATTCCTTTTTTTACATGTTTGTTTTCTTTGATTACAATGCCATCATCTAAAGCAAATTCATGTCCGAGGGTATTGGCATACAAAACGAAAGTTAAAATAAATAATGCAATCAAATGCCATTTTCCTTCATATAAAATACGATGTAGAATCGATGGATTTGCCTGAGACATAAATAAAACTATTTATTCTACTGTACTGTAAACATTCTGAACATCTTCATCTTCTTCTATTTTATCTAACAACTTATTTAAGTCCTCTTCCTGTTCAGGAGTAAGTTTTTTTGTAGCTGTTGGAATTCGGTCAAAACCAGAAGCAATTATTTCAATATTATGAGTTTCAAAATAATTCTGAAGGCTGCCAAAACTGTCGAATGGTCCATAAATTATAATTTCATCTCCATCTACAGACAATTCCTCACACCCTGCATCAATTAATTCGAGTTCCAATTCTTCAGGATCGATCCCTTCGGCTTTTTTAATTCTAAAATTACACTTGTGTTCAAATAAATAATCAACAGAGCCCATGGTTCCTAGACTTCCACCGTATTTATTGAAATAAGAGCGGATATTGGCAACGGTACGGGTTGGATTATCTGTTGCGGTTTCAACCAGGACAGCAATACCATAGGGACCATAGCCTTCATAAGTCAACATTTCCAGGTCCTTTTCGTCTTTAGAAGTGGCTTTTTTAATTGCAGCTTCAACCCGATCTTTGGGCATATTAAAGGAACGCGCATTTTGCAAAGCAGCCCGTAATCTGGAGTTATTATCTGGATTAGGCCCATTTGCTTTTACGGCCATAAATACTTCCTTGCTGACTCTGGCAAATTGTTTACTCATTTTAGCATAGCGAGCAAACATCTTATGTTTTCGAACTTCAAAAATACGACCCATATCTGTTTAAATTAATTTGCAAAGATAGGATTCGAACTCCAATTTAATAGTCATTAGCAGACTAATTTGTTATTAATAAGGGAGTTCGGCCATTCTAAAGTCAAACTATAAACAAATAGTTAAATGAAATTATCTGCAATGTATCAATTGTTAAAACAGCGGGCAACGGGGTATATTTTAAAATTTGGCTCACTATAAGCTGATTTACTGTACAAAAAGGAAAGCATGGCTCCAGCGTTTTTTGCAAACTCTGGATCAGTAGATTTCTTTGTTTCAAATTCCATTCTAAGTTTAGGATCTGATGTTAATAAGTGGTGCGCTGTATCTTCAAATAAATAGTCTGAAAAATATTCCTTACGTTGTAAGATGCCATCAAAAAAGTTCCATGCAAAAAAAGAATCTGGTGCTTCAGGTTCAAGGGTTTCTACCAAATAGCGAACAGCTATTTGATCTGTCGGAATGATGTAATCTCCTTTGTAATATATTTTTTTCAAATGAAGGGTATCCAATTGGATCCCACTGTGCAGAAAATGATTTTCATAAGGAGTCCCCGGAGATTTATATGCCGTAATTCTATAATAAACACCTGTTATCAGAGTATCTTTTGTTAAACGTCGCATTTTTACACCATTCCATTTTAAACGGTCTAAAACTAAAGTGTATGCTGCAGGTATTACATAGAAGTCAGGTTTTTGAACCTCACGGGTCGCCTTGCAATAATTATAATAGGGAATTTTTTTAATATAGGGTTTTTCTTTGTTGTATCTGATTCGATTGAATCCCGTTACCTGACTAATTATTTTTTCTTGAGTATATCCCTTGAAGAGCAAACTATCAAAACGATCGGTTTGGATTTCCCAATCAATCGGAAACGTTTTCATTTTATTATAGCCAGCATTTGCTAAAGCCCGTGTTTGATGAAGTTCATTTTTTAATGTCCCTGCAATTCTTGCCAAACTCTGCATCAGGATTTGATGTGATTTAACCCGGACCGCGTGCGATTTTAACATATGTGATTCGCTTACAAATGAAAGCGTATTAAACAAATTTACATATCCGCTTGAAAACCGAGGACTGTCTAAAAAGTCATAGATTCCATCTGCCGGATCATCATCGGCAAGAACATATGGGGATGTTTCTAAGCCATTTTCCAACATTTGTTGGAGAAATGCAGGTAAAAATTTCTCATGCATAAACTTTCCAAGATCCATCTGCATTTTTTGTCTTTGACTGCTTATTAAAGTCATTGCATAAGGATAATCAGCTCCATCGGTCGTATGGCTGTCTAAAAAAATATCGGGTTTCCAATAGTGAAATATTTTTGTAAAAGTCTCCGCATTTTTTGAATCACATTTTATAAAATC